>DAOLKH010000097.1:0-6604 GCA_035331685.1 Pseudomonadales bacterium | reverse complement strand
CAGTACGTTGTAGTGTCTGCGCAGGCAATGCTCGATCAGATGCCCGTACAGGCCTGCATGATCGAAATAGCCGTGCAGCAGCACGCAGGTGCCGCGGGCATCCTGCTGCTCGTAGAAGTGACACGCGATCGTGAAACCGTTGGCTGCGAGGGTGCCGAAGTGATGCATCACACCTGCAACACGATTCTCGAAATCGATGCCGTAATAAGCGAAATAGTCGGCTTCAGGGCGGCTTGAGGCGGCAGCACCGATGAACTCGAGCGGTCGCAGCCCGGCGCGCACCAGCGCCGGATCGAAGCGATGCAACACCGTGTTCCCCTGCACCGGCTGCTGCTGTTCCATCGCGGCTTCAGTCGACCTTCTGGTCCAGTTCACCGCTGGCGTAGCGCCGATACATCACCTCGAGCGAAAGCGGGGTGATCTTGCCGGCCCAGCCCGCCGCGCCAAAGGCCTCGTAGCGCTCCTTGCAGATCGCCTTCATCGCAACCATCGTTTCCTTCAGGTACTTGCGGGGATCGAACTCGGAGCGATTCTTCGCAAGGAAGCGCCGGATCGCGCCGGTCGAGGCAAGGCGCAGATCCGTATCGATATTGACCTTGCGCACGCCGTTGCGGATACCCTCACGGATTTCCTCCAGCGGCACCCCATAGGTCTCCGGAATCTCTCCACCGTACTCGTTGATGATCGCCAGCCACTCCTGCGGCACCGACGAGGAGCCGTGCATCACGAGGTGAGTGTTCGGGATGCGCGCATGGATCTCCCGGATGCGCCCGATCGCAAGGATGTCGCCGGTCGGCTTGCGCGTGAACTTGTAGGCACCATGGCTGGTACCGATCGCTATCGCCAACGCATCGACGCCGGTGTCCCGGACGAAGCGCGCCGCCTCCTCGGGGTCTGTCAGCAGTTGCGCATGGCTCAGCTGGCCTTCGGCGCCAATGCCGTCTTCCTCGCCTGCGGTGCCGGTTTCCAGCGAACCCAGGCAGCCGATCTCGCCCTCGACCGACACGCCGCAGGCGTGCGCCATCGCGACCACTTCGCGCGTGACCCGCACGTTGTACGCGTAATCGGTGGGGGTTTTGCCGTCCTTGCCGAGCGAGCCGTCCATCATCACCGAACTGAAGCCAAGCTGGATCGAGCGCTGGCAGACCGCAGGCGAAACACCGTGATCCTGATGCATGCAGACCGGGATATGCGGAAACTCCTCGATGGCCGCGAGAATCAGGTGACGCAGGAAATTCGCCCCGGCGTATTTGCGTGCTCCGGCCGAGGCCTGCACGATCACGGGGCTCGACGCCTCGTCGGCAGCCTCCATGATCGCGCGCATCTGCTCGAGGTTATTGACGTTGAACGCCGGAACGCCGTAGCCGTGTTCGGCTGCGTGGTCCAGCAACTGGCGCATACTGATCAAAGCCATGGAATACCTCCGGTTGCGGTGCGCTCGGTCCTCCCGGACGCCACGAACCATCACTGCATGAAACGGAGCCCGAGTCTAATGCAGCCGTCGGAGGCTGTCATCGGCACGGTTTTCGCACTCGCGCCAATGCGTCTACAATGGCCGCGGCTTTCACCCTCCAGGAGCTTTCCATGAGAACTGCGACGATCCTGCTCGCGGCCGCGGTCGTTCTGAGCGGCTGTCTGGCTTCCGGTCAGACCAAGGACGACAAGAGACGCCATGTGGAGAACATGCGCAAGGAAGTGCTGACCGAGCTGTATCGCATCAATCCCGGTGCCCAGCAGGTGGTCAACAGTGCTCCGGGTTACGCCGTCTTCTCGAACTGGAATGCGTACCTGATCTTCGCCTCGGTGGGACAGGGCTATGGCGTGGTCGTGGACAACACCAGCGGCACGCACACGTACATGCAGATGGGTGCGCTCGGTGGCGGCCTTGGTGCAGGAGTCAAGGATTACCGTGCCGTCTATGTGTTCGAGAAGCGCCACATCATGGAACGCTTCGTCGAGCAGGGCCTGAACGTCGGTGGCCAGGCGGACGCTGCAGCCAAATCGGGTGGTCAGGGCGCCGCAGTCGGCGGGGAACTGTTGCTCGATGGCATTCGCGTCTACCAGATCACCGAGGCCGGGCTGGCGCTGCAGGCGACGATCCAGGGCACCAAATTCTGGAAGGATCCCAATCTGAACTGAAAGGTCTGTCTGCGCTGCGCCCCCCGAGCGCGGAAACGTGACGGAGTTCACAGCAGGCGCTGCACCGCTGCCGTCGCCGCGACTAAGCTCGAAGCAGTACGGGGCAGCCACGAAGACAGCAGCCATGACAGACAAACGCGAGAACGATGCCGACGCCCGGCGGAGCTGGTTGCGCAGCGGTTCACGGGCTTTCGAATCCAACGGCCTGTGGTACTTCCAGACCCGGGAAGGCACCGTCGAAGGTCCTTTCACCGATCGCTATTCGGCGCAGAATGTGCTCGACGAGTATGTGAAGGTCATGCGTTCGAGCTTCGCACCGTCATTGACGCTGGAACCGATCGAGGACGAGCGTGATTCGCCACGCTCGGCATTCCCGTTCGATCTGGGCATGGGGCGCCACGTGCGATAGGCGCGGCAGATCCGCGCCCCATACCGGTTTCCCGTATCCCGTATTCAGAGCCGCGCAGGCTCACCCTCAGCCGGTGAGCAGGTAGGCATTCAACCCCGCCTGGCGCAGCAGGTACACCGCGAGTTCGCTGCGCCTGCCGCCGTCGGGCGTGACCAGACAGGTGCGGCTGCGGTCGAGCTCACGCAGGCGCTTGCGCAGCGCGACGATCGGAATGTTGCTGCTGCCGTCGGCATGACCACAGCGGTATTCGGCCGGAAAGCGCACGTCGACCACGTCGAAACCAATTCCCGCACTGGCCAGGAAGCGCTTTGCCTTCGCGAGATCGATCGTCTGCACCAGCGACGACTTGAAGATCGCATCGAACTGGGCGCGATCCAGCCGTCCGACGACGCCGTCACTCGCCATGCGCACCGTCGCGTTGCGGATCGTGTCGGCGACCAGCGCTTCCTCCCCGAAATAGTCACCGGGAACCAGATCGAAACTCTGGCCCGCGAAAGGGCCTGTCTGGCCGGTGATCACGCGCGCCTCGCCTTCGAGCAGGATGTAGAAGTAATCGCCCGGTTTTCCGGCAAGCACCACGTCGGTGCCGGCACGCAACGCGATGCGCTCGAGTTCGATGAAGCAACGCTGGATATTGGCGGCCGAGAGATGCGACATCAGCGGCGAATCGAGCAGCCGCGCCATCCAGTCCTCGGAGTACTCATCGTCGAAACGCGCCTCTTCGACACGCTCGTCGATCTCCGCAACCAGCACCACATCGAAGCTCGCTTCGTCGGCACTGGCCATCAGGCGGTCGATCACGTCGCGGCGCAGCGTAAGCACGCAGGCGTCGGTCTGCGCGCGTGCAGACGCACCGTTGCGGTACAGGTCCTCCAGCGGAAAACGCGCCTGGTGGCTTCCCGCCTCGACCAGCGTGCGCTTCTCGAAGGACTCGCGCACCTCGATCGCCCCCTCGAGAATGAAATACGCCGTACCGGGCTGCGGCATCTTGCGGAACAGGAAGCGTCCCTTCTCGATGCGCACCACCGCGGCGCCTTCGAGCAGTCGATCGAAGTGCTTCTCCGCGACGAGTGCCAGCGGGTGGAAGTGGTGCAGCCGCTCCGGCGTCAGTGAGACACCATCGATCGTCGTCATCGCGTCCTCCGTGCCGTTGCGTACCGGGTCAGCAGGCAGCGCGGCTCTCCAGAATCGCGACCGCAGGAAGCTGCTTGCCTTCGACGTATTCGAGAAACGCTCCGCCGCCGGTCGACGTGTACGATATCCGCTCGCCGACCCCGAACTTCTCGAGTGCAGCCAGCGTATCGCCACCGCCGGCGAGCGAGAACGCGTTGCTGGCGGCAATCGCCTCGGCGATCACCCGGGTACCACCCGCGAACTGCTCGATCTCGAACACACCGAGCGGACCATTCCACAGGATGGTGCCGGCTTCCGTGAGCAGCTTCGCAAATCGCGCAGCCGTGCGCGGGCCTATGTCGAGGATCATCTCGTCGGCGCCCACTTCCGTGACGCTCTTCACGGTTGCCACCGCGTCCTCTGCCAGCGCGGTCGCGACGACCACATCCTCCGGCAACGGAATTTCGGTCCTGGTCATCAGCCGCTTCGCCTCATCGAGCAGGTCGGCCTCGACCAGCGACCTGCCGATCGGCAGGCCCGCAGCTGCAAGGAAGGTGTTCGCGATGCCACCACCGACGATCAGGTGATCGACCTTCGTCGCCAGCGTGTCGAGCACGGTGAGCTTGGTCGACACCTTGGAGCCGCCGACGATCGCCACCAGGGGGCGGGCGGGAGCGCGCAATACCTTGCCGAGCGCCGCGAGTTCGGCCGCGAGCAACGGACCGGCGCAGGCGATCGGCGCGAAACGCGCCACGCCATGGGTGGATGCTTCGGCCCGATGCGCGGTTGCGAACGCGTCCATCACATAGATGTCGCACAAGGCCGCCATGCGCCGCGCCAGCGCCTCGTCATCCTGTTTTTCACCCTTCACGAAACGCACATTCTCGGCCAGCGCGAGTGCACCGGGCTCGATCTGGACACCGTCGAGCCAGTCGCGCAGCAGCGGTACCGGCCGACCCAGCAGCTCACCGAGTCGTGTGGCAACCGGCACCAAAGTGAACGCGGCATTTTCCTCGTCGCTGGCACCGGCCTTCGGTCGTCCGAGATGCGACATCACGAGCACGCGTGCACCCGCGTCCAGTGCCCGGCGTATCGTCGGCAGCGCGGCGACGATCCGCGCATCGCTGCCGACCCGGCCGTCCTTCACCGGCACGTTCAGATCCTCGCGGATCAGCACGCGCTTGCCGCGCAGATCGAGCTCCGTCATCAGTTTCACGCTCATGCTCCCTGTTCTCCAGCCAGCGCCTGCGACCCGGTGCGGGCCGCCTCGATCCAATATAGCGCGACATCGAGCATGCGGTTGGCGTAACCCCATTCGTTGTCGAACCAGATCAGCAGCTTGACCAGCCGGTCTCCGCTGACACGGGTCTGCGAGGCATCGACGATGCCCGACCGCGGGTCGTGAATGAAGTCGCAGGACGCGAGCGGCTCTTCGGTATAGCCGAGGATCCCGGCCAGCTCTCCCGCCGCCGCCTCGGCAAGCAGCGCGTTCACATCGTGCACCCCGACGCGACGGCCGAGGACCACCGAGAGATCGATCGCCGAGACGTCGAGCGTGGGCACGCGCATCGCCTGCGCCTCGAAACGCCCCGCGAGCGCGGGCAGTATGCGTCCGATTCCGGCGCCGAGGCCGGTATCGACCGGAATGATCGACTGCAGCGCCGCTCGCGTCTTGCGCAGGTCGGTGTGATGGTAGGCATCGAGCACCGGCTGGTCGTTCATCGCCGAATGGATCGTCGTGATCACGCCGCACTCGACGCCGAAGCTGCGCGCAAGCGCATCGATCACCGGCACGATGCAGTTGGTGCTGCACGAGGCCGCCGACACCACGCGCTCGCTGCCATCCAGGGTACGGTGATTGATGCCGTAGACGATGGTGGCGTCGATATCGGTATCGGCGGGCTGCGAGAACAGCACACGATGCGCCCCACGCGCGAGATGGCGCATCGCATCGGCACGCGAACCGAAGGCACCGGTGCATTCGAACACCAGATCGATGCCGTGCCGTGCCCAGTCGAGTTCGGCCAGCGAGTCATGCGAGCTCACGGCGATCGCACGACCGTCGATCTCAAGCATGCCGCCCCTGCATTCCACGCGACCCGGGAAGCGCCCGTGCGTGGAATCGTAGCGGGTCAGGTAAGCCATCGTCTCGAGGTTCGCGAGTTCGTTGATCGCGGCGATGTCGAGCCGTCCCGCGAGTCTGCGCTCGTGCGCAGCGCGCAGCAGGCAGCGGCCGATGCGGCCGTAGCCGTTGATCGCGGCCCGCGCAGCCACGCCGCGGGGGCCTTGCGGCGACGTTCGCGAGTCCGCGTGCTCGCCGCTCACGGCAATCATCTGCCGCGGCTGCTGGCCAGCAGTTCTTCAACCACCGCGACCACGTGCTCCTCGGTGAAGCCGTAATGCTTCATCAGCACGCCGGCCGGCGCCGAGGCGCCGAAGTCGTGCATGCCGACCACGCGCCCGTCCAGCCCCACGAACTTGTACCAATAGTCGGCGTGCGCCGTCTCGATCGCAACCCGTGCACGCACCGCCGCAGGCAGCACCGATTCACGGTACGCCGCATCCTGCGCCTCGAAACGATCCGTGCTCGGCATCGAGACCACACGCACGCGCCGCCCGCTGGAACTCAATGTACGTGCTGCGGCCACGGCGAGCGCCACCTCCGAACCGGTGGCGATCAGGATCACCTCGGGCGTCCCGGCGCAATCGACGAGCACGTAGGCACCGCGCTGGATCGCGGCCAGTTGCTCGTCGCTGCGCGGCTGGTGCGGCAGGTTCTGACGCGACAGCACGAGCGCTGTGGGGCCGTCGGCGCGCAGGATCGCCTGCTGCCAGGCGACGGCCGTCTCTACCGTATCCGCCGGACGCCAGGTCGAGAGATGCGGCGTAGTGCGCAGGCTTGCGATCTGTTCCACCGGCTGGTGCGTGGGGCCGTCTTCGCCA
>DAOLKH010000096.1:0-6617 GCA_035331685.1 Pseudomonadales bacterium | reverse complement strand
GCAACGGCTCTGCTATGTGTACCATCCACACTGGTACAACGGCGATTTCATCGCCGTCGCCGACCCCGTCTGGCGACAGCGGCTTGCGCAAGGCTGAAGAGAGTGCCGCTGCCGATCAGGCAACCAGACGCGGATACCGGTCGGGCGGATCGAGGCGGCGCAGATAATACTCGGTGGGGTGGACGCGCCCCTTGTCGTCGATTGCCGCAGCGTGAACGATGCCGAGGATATCGCCGTCGTCATCGTAGATCACCGTCTCCCAGGCCTTGCGCCGGATGTCGCAACCCGGACTGCGGTTCAGGCGACGCTTGAATTCCTCGTAGTCGACGCGCACGAAGAAGCTGCTGCTCGACGTCATGACTGTTTCTCCATACATACTGTTCGTGCATACAGTATAGATACCGGGTCCCGATCTGCAAGCGACTTCCAGCATGGCGCAGCATGGTGCGCATCACCACTGCATGCAGGGATGTTTCGTGAAGTCGGACACAAGATATGGAAGCAATCGCCGAACAGCCGCCGACGCTTTCGCAGGCGCGCTGTCTCGCCCACAATCACGACCGGGTCGCGCGAGGAAAGGGATGCTCTACCAATACCACGGCAACGACATGGAAGTGCTGCGCAAGTGCGCCTGCACGCTGCTCGGGGCAGCGCCGCTTGCACCGCTGGTCGCCGAACGGGTGATGGTGCCGAACATCGGCATGGCGAAGTGGCTGCGCGCAGGAATCGCCGCTCACAGCGGCATCGCGGCGAACCTGCGCATGGAATCGCCCGCCGCGTTCCTCGACGGTCTCGCGCGCTCGCTGTCCGGCGAAGTGCGCCAGCCCGCCGGCGCGCACGCGTGGACCAAGGAGCAACTGGCGCTGCGCATCATGCGCGAACTGCCGTCGCTGCAAGCCCGGCCCGGTTTCGAGGCGGTGGCGCATTATCTGGACGGCAGCGATCCCCAGCGCCGCCTCCACGCGCTGAGCCTGCGGCTGGCGGAACTCTTCGACCGCTACCTGCTGTACCGGCATGAGTGGATGCTCGCCTGGGAATCGGACACGGCAACAGCCGAGCCCGCACTTGCCGGCAACGCCTGGCAGGCGCTGCTGTGGCGTGCGGTGGTGGAGCGACTGCACGCGGAGCAGCCAGGTCAACCGCACGGCGCCAGACGACTGCGGCAACTGATCGATGGCCTTGGCGGCAGGCGGGCGCTGCCAGTCGCGCTTACCGGGCGCATCATCGGTTTTGGCCTCGGTTCGCTGGCGCCGCTGTTCGTCGAGGCACTGCACGCACTCGCGAACCGTACCGATGTGCACCTGTTCCAGTTCAACCCGAGCAACACCTACTGGTACGACACCGAAAGCGAGCGCACCCTTGCACGCTGGCGTGTGGAAGAACCGGAACGTGCCGCACTCAGCACGAGCGGCAATCCGCTGCTCGATGCGTGGGGGCGCGGCGGCCGCTCGGGGCTGGGACAACTGCTCGCACGTGATGTCACCCACGTGACCGAGCTGTTCTGCGAGGCAACCGCTCCCGGCGTGCTTGGCGCGCTGCAGAACGATGTGCTGTGCCACCACATACCCACGCAGCGGCGTTCGCTGGAATGCGACGACGGCAGCCTGGTGTTCGCAGAGGCGCACAGCCGGCTGCGCGAGGTCGAGGCGCTACAGGACCAACTGCTGCACCTTCTTGCTGTCGTCGAAGGTCTGCGGCCACGCGATATCGTCGTGATGGCACCCGATATCGGTGTCTACGCCGGTGCGATCCAGACCGTGTTCACGCTGCCGCAGCATGATCCGCGCCATCTGCCGTTCACGATCGCCGATCGCGATGGCAGCACGACGAACGCGCTGCTGCAGGCGTTCCTGCACCTGCTGCGATTGCCGGAAAGCCGCTTCGAACGATCGGCCCTGCTGGCGCTGCTCGGCGTTCCGGCGATCGGGAAACGTTTCAGGATAGGCGCCGATGTGCTCGAGTCCCTGCGTGAACGCACCGACGCCGCGGTGATTCGCTGGGGGCTCGACGCCGGCCCGCTGCCGGACGGCACTCCGGGCCCCGAACGCAACTCGTGGCGATTCGGACTCGAACGCCTGCTGCTCGGCATCGCCTTCGACGAAGACACGCTTTACGACGGCATCGCACCGCTAGACCCGGGTGGTCTCGACGGCATGGAAAGCATCGGGCGGCTTGCCGCGTTCCTGCAGCGCATCGAGCACTACGCGACTGCACTCGTCGCGACACGCCCGATGCCTGCCTGGACCGAACTTCTGCACACCTTGCTGGCGGACTTCTTCTGCGACGATCCCGAAACCGCAGAGGACCTCGCCGTGCTGCACCGCGCGCTGGCCGACACCGCCAGCGCGATCGATGACGCCGGCCACGACGGCCCGCTCGCGCGCAGTGTGTTGCACGACCTGCTCGCCGCGCGGCTCGCGGCACAGGACGGCTCGCACGATTTCCTGCGTGGCGGCGTGAATTTCTGCCAGCTCACGCCGCTGCGCAGCGTCCCGTTTCGCGTGGTGTGCCTGCTCGGCATGGAGGCCGAGGCGTTTCCACGCAGCACACCGCCTCCGGCCTTCGACCTGATGGCGCGTATGCCGCGTACCGGTGATCCCTCGCAGCGCGATGACGATCGCTACCTGTTTCTCGAAGCCCTGCTGTCGGCGCGTGACCACCTCTACATAAGCCGCGTGGCGCGCGACGAACGCAACGACAGCAGACGCGAACCGGCCTTGCCTCTGAGTGAACTGCGCAACTACATCGACGACTGGTGGCGGCCCGCAGACGATGGACGGCCGGCCAGTGCCACACTCACGCGTGAACACCGGCTGAAACCCTTCGATCGTGCCTACTTCGAGGAAGGCGGGCTGCTCTCGAGCTTTCGCAGCGAATGGCTGCCGGCCGCACACGAGCGATCTTCCGCCGGGATCTTCTGCGCACAGCCGCTGCCGACACCCGCAATCGACGAGCTGGCTCTGGACACCCTGCTCGCGTTCATGCGCAACCCTTGCCGCGGTTTTCTGGAACAGCGCCTCGGTGTGCGCCTGGGATATGGCGAGGAACTCGACGCCGACGAGGAGCCGCTCGCGCTCGATACGCTCGAACAGTGGCAGTTGCGCGAGGCATTGCTCAACACGGTACTCGCCGGTGGCAGCGCTGCCGCGGCCAGCGCGCGCTTCACGGCCAGTGGCCAGTTGCCGCACGGCTTCGCCGGCACACGGGCGCTCGCCAGGACGCTCGATTCCTGCGCGCCGCTGCTGGAAACCGCCAGCGCGTGGGCGGCCCTGGATACCCACAGCCAGAGCTTCACGCTCGAGTCGGGCGGGCTGCGTCTGCACGGCATCCTGGCTGGTCTGCGTGACGGGCGGCTGCGCCGGATCAGCGCATCCCGGGCGCACGGCAACGCGCTGTTGCCGTTCTGGATCAACCACCTGTGCGGCTGTGCCTGCAGGCTGACGACCGGCAGCGCAGAACTGCAATGCGCCGATGTACTGCACGCACTGCCGCCGCTCGATCCGGCGCAGGCACGCGAACACCTTGCCGATCTGGTACGGATTTACCTCGAGGGACAGCGTCACCCGCTGCCGCTCTTCCCCAAGACCTCGTTCGGCTATGCGCAGGCACTGCGCAAGAGCGGCAACCCCGCACAGGCGCTGAAGACCGCCAGAAGCCAGTTCGAGGACAACCGCAACAATCCCGGCGAAGGCAGCGACCGCAACGTGCTGCGCGTGTTCGCACGGGCGGACGTGATCTTCGATGCCGGATTCGCGGCACTCGCGACACGTGTGTTCGATCCGCTTCTGGCCGCTCTCGACGAGGGCGCACGATGAACTCCGACCCGAATAGCCTGCCCTTGCTTGGCCGCTGCCTGATCGAGGCGAGCGCAGGCACCGGCAAGACATGGACGATCACCGGGCTGGTGCTGCGCCTGCTGCTCGGCGCAAACCCGCCGGGCACGCCACCGGCTCCCGCGCGCGCATTGCGCGAGATCCTGATCGTCACCTTCACGCGGGCTGCGACCGAAGAGCTGCGCACCCGCATCCGCACCCGTCTGCGGGCCGCGCGACTGGCCTTTGCCAGCGGTGGCACCGCACCCGAAGATGACGCGCTGATCGCCGAGCTTCTGGCAGCCAGCGCGGAGCGCGAACGCGACCACGACCGCCTGCACGCCGCCGAACTGGAACTCGACCTGGCGAGCATCTTCACGATCCACGGTTTCGCGAACCGGGTGCTGAAGCGCAATGCCTTCGAAAGCGGAATTTCGTTCGCAGCCGATATCGCCGAAGACGATGCGCTGCTCGTCAGGCGCACCATCCACGACTTCTGGCGTGAACGCGTCTATCCGCTGCCGGCCTTGCCGGCATCGCAACTGCTCGGGCGCATCGATCACGCCGGCTTCGTGACCACCGTACGCAATCTGCTTGGCCGGCAAGGCTTGCAAACGCTGAATGCTCCGACCGGGTCGTGGCAGCAGCTCCTCGCCACGATCGACGCCGAAGCCACCCGGCTGCTCGCGGCGTGGCGCGGCGAGGGCCCCGGCTTCGACGCGGCCATCGCCGAGACCCGGCTCAACAAGGACGGCAGGGAAGCGTTGCAGGGCGCGCGGCTGCGCATGGACGCAGCACTGACGAATGCGGCAAGCGTGGAACACGAAACGATACACGCGCTGTCGCGTGGTTTCCTTGCCAGCGAACTCGCCAAGAAAAAGGGCAACGCGCTGCCGGCACTGACCGTATTCGACATCGCGCAGACGCTCGACGAACACGGCACCGCGCTGTACAGGCGGCTGCTGGCCGATGCGCTCGTCGAACTGCCACGGCGTCTTGCCGACGCCAAGGACCGCAGTGGCCAGCTTGGCTACGACGACCTGCTGCGCCTGCTCGAGGCGGGGCTGCGCGGCAGCGGCGGGACACGGCTCGCGGCGACGATCCGCGAACAGTATCCGGTCGCGCTGATCGACGAGTTCCAGGACACCGATCTGCGCCAGTGGGAAGTGTTTTCGACGATCTACTCCACCGCGGACAGCGCGCTGTTCCTGGTCGGTGATCCGAAGCAGGCGATCTATGCGTTTCGCGGCGCCGACGTGCACGCCTACCTGCGTGCGCGCTCGACGGTGAGCGAGCGGCGCTCGCTGCCTACCAACTACCGCACGGTCGCGACGCTGATCGACGCGGTGAACGCACTGTTCACGCTGCGCACGGACAACGATCCCTTCCTTGCCGGCGAAGCCATGCCCTTCGATGCGGTACGGGCGGCGGGGCGAGCCGAGGCGAAGCCCTTGTTGCTCGACGGCATCCCTGTTGCGGCGCTCACGGTGCTGCATCTCAAGGCAGCGGAAGCCGGAGCAGATTCGCCGTCAGCGGGCCCACCGGCGACCGAGGAGTATCGCGAACGCATGGCGAACGCGGCCGCCAATCATCTGGCCGATCTGCTGCACAAGGCGCAGCAGCGGCGTGTCCTGCTCGGCGGACAGGCTCTTCGCGCCGGCGACATCGCCTGCCTGGTGCGCGATCGGTACGAGGCTCGCCACTTCGCCGACGCCTGCGAGAGGCGCGGCATCGCCTGCGTCCATCTCAGCCGCGACAACGTCTACGCCAGTGAAGAGGCGCGCGATCTGCACCAGTTGCTGGCGGCGCTGCTCGAGCCCGGATCGGAGCGCCGGCTGCGGGCTGCGCTCGGCTGCATGCTGCTTGGACGCAATGCCACCGAACTTGCGCTGCTGCGCGACGACGACGCGCAACTGCTGCGTGAGCAGGAGCGTTTCCTTGCCCTGGCCGAAGCACTGCGCAGCGCCGGTGTGCAGGCAACGCTGCGCCGGCTGCTGTTTGCCTGGGATGTACCGCGCAGGCTGCTCGCACGCAGCGACGGCGAACGCGCGCTGACCAACTGTCTGCACCTGATCGAGCTGCTGCAGGCCGAACGCGAGCTGCTCGACAGCGACGAGGCGCTGCTCGCACGCTTCGCCGCGCTGATCGCGCACGCAAACGATCCGGCACGCGGTGAGCGCGAAGTGGAGCTGCTGCGACTGCAGAGCGACGCCGAACGTGTACAGATCGTGACGCTGCACGCAAGCAAGGGCCTGGAGTACCCGCTGGTGTACCTGCCCTTCACACCCGTATTCAAGCCCGCGAAGGAGGCACTGTTCCATCGCGATGGCACGCACGAACTGTGCTACGACCTTGCCGCAGAGGCAAAATCGACCGCAGCGGCACAACGCGAGCAACGGGCCGAGGACCTGCGACTCTTCTACGTCGGGATCACGCGTGCCATCCACGGCTGCGTGCTCGGGGTAGGCGACGTTCGCCGCGGCACCGCGAAGGAGAGCCGGTTCAGGGACAGTGCTCCCGGTCATCTGCTCGATGCGGAAACACTCGGCGCCGAGCGTGCGATTGCACGCCTCGGCACGCTGCCGGGAACGGTGCTGCTCGATGCCGAGGCGCTGCCATGGTGCGAAGTGCCGGCCGCAACACCACCGTCAAGACCACTCGCCGCGCGTCAGTTCCTGACCCTGATCGAGCGTGACTGGCAGGCAAGCAGCTATTCGGCGCTGGCGCGTCATATCGACACACGCTCTGGGCGACTGTTGCGCCAACCGGAATTGCGTGCCGAGACGGTCGCTGCTTCGCCCGCGC
>DAOLKH010000095.1:2765-6640 GCA_035331685.1 Pseudomonadales bacterium | reverse complement strand
GCAGTCCGTCGTTGATCTGGCGCTGTTCGGGCGGATCCAGAAACGGGAACCGGGCAATTTCTCCCAGCCCCAGTGCCTGCATCTGCAGGACCACCGACGCAAGACCTGTGCGCAGGATCTCGGGGTCGGTGAACTCGGGACGAGCGAGAAAATCCTGCTCGGAATAAAGCCGCACGCAGATGCCGTCGCTGAGGCGTCCACAACGGCCCTTGCGCTGGTCGGCGCTGGCTCGCGAAACCGGCTCGATCGGCAGGCGCTGCACCTTCGAACGCACGCTGTAACGACTGATGCGTGCAAGCCCCGGGTCGATCACGTAACGAATGCCCGGCACGGTCAGCGAGGTCTCGGCGACGTTGGTGGCCAGCACGATGCGCCGTCCGCCACGCGCCCCCGGTCGCAGCACACGCGCCTGCTCCGCCTGCGACAGCCGCGAATACAGCGGCAGCACCTCGATGTGCGGCAGACCCGACTTGCGCAGCGCAAGCGCGGTCTCGCGGATATCGCGCTCACCGGCATGAAAGACCAGGATGTCCCCACGCCCGGCGTGTGCGCTGCCACGCTCGTGCGCGATCAGTTCGGCGACCGCCGCGACTATCGCAGCCGGCAGGTCCGCGTCGTCTTCGGGCAGCGGGCGATACCACAGCTCGACCGGATAGGTGCGACCGGCCACCTCGATCACCGGCGCCCCGGCAAAGTGTTGCGCAAACCGTGCAACGTCGATGGTTGCCGAGGTGATCACCAGCTTCAGGTCCGGGCGCCGGGGCAGCAGCCGCTGCAGGTAGCCAAGCAGGAAATCGATGTTCAGGCTGCGCTCGTGCGCCTCGTCGATGATGATCGTGTCGTAGCGTTCGAGCTGACGGTCGGCGGCGATTTCCGCGAGCAGGATGCCGTCGGTCATCAGCTTGACCAGCGTGTCCGGCGTGGAACGGTCGGCGAAGCGCACCTGCGAGGCGACCAGCGTCGCGCCTGCCGTGCCGAGTTCCTCGGCGATGCGCGCAGCCACCGCCTGCGCGGCAATTCGTCGCGGCTGCGTATGTCCAATCATGCCGTGCACGCCGCGCCCGAGTTCGAGACACAGCTTCGGCAACTGGGTGGTCTTGCCCGAGCCGGTATCACCGGCAAGGATGACGACCTGATGTTGCGCCAGCGCCTGCAGGATGCGCTCGCGCGCCGCGCTGACCGGCAGTTCCGGCGGATAGTCGATCGCAGTCGGCAACAGCAGGCGTCGCCGCTCCACGCGTGCGATCGACTCGTCCATCGCAGCACCGAGAGCACCCTGCAGACGGTCGTGCGGCTTGCCTCGACGAAGCAGATCGGCGAGCTGCATGAGCTGGCGCGTCAGACGCGCACGATCTGCTCCCAGCGCCTGCGCCAGGCGGGCGTGCATCTGCTGCAGCACCGGCGGCAGCACTGCTGCGCGCGGCTCTCGCCCCGCTACCCGTTCAGTCGCCGTCATCGATCAGGTGTCGCGCAGTTCACGGCGCAGGATCTTGCCGACGTTGGACTTCGGCAGTTCGTTGCGGAAGACGAACTCGCGCGGCAGCTTGTAGCCGGTCAGCCTTTCGCGGCAGAACTCGCGCAACTGCTGTGCATCGAGTGACGGATCGCGACGCACCACGAACACGCGCACGGCCTCGCCGGTACGCGGATCGGGAACACCCACCGCAGCGCATTCCAGTACGCCGGGATGCGCAGACACGACATCCTCGATCTCGTTCGGGTACACGTTGAATCCGGACACGACGATCATGTCCTTCTTGCGATCGACGATCTTCAGGTAGCCGTCCGCAGTCACGGCCGCCACATCGCCGGTGTGCAGCCAGCCGTCGTCGCCCAGAACCTTTGCCGTCTCGTCGGGGCGATTCCAGTAGCCGTGCATCACCTGCGGACCGCGCACCAGCAGTTCCCCCGGCTGGCCGGCCTCGACCTCGTTGCCGACATCGTCGACGATGCGCACTTCCGTCGACGGCACCGCAATCCCGATCGTTCCGGTACGGTTCGCGTGCAGCAGATTCAGCGAAATCACCGGCGAGGTTTCGGTCAGGCCGTAACCCTCGATGATGTCGAGCCCTGTGACTTCCTTCCAGCGCCGCGCCGCATCGAGCGTGAGTGCCATGCCACCCGAGGTCGTGAGTCTGAGTGCGGAAAAGTCCAGCGCGCGGAACTGCTGGTCGTTGCACAGCGCCACGAACAAGGTATTCAGGCCGGCAAAGGCTGTGGGGCGCTGCTTGCGAAACTCGCCGATCAACCCTTCCAGATCACGCGGGTTTGCGATCAGACAGGTACACGCCCCGCGTGCGATCATGCCGAGGCAGCCGTTGAACGCGTAGATGTGATAGAGCGGCAGCGGCAGCAGCAGTGTCTCCTCTCCGTCACGGAAACCGCTGGTCGAAAACAGCACGCCGGCCTGCTGCACGTTGTCGACGATGTTGGCGTGGGAAAGCATCGCGCCCTTGGCCACTCCGGTGGTACCGCCGGTGTACTGCAGCATCGCCACATCATCACGGGCCGGTTGCTGCTCGCGGTGCACCTGGCGTGCACCAAGTGCCAACGCCCGACGCAGCGTCACCGCGCCTGGAATCCGGTAAGGCGGTACCATCTTCTTCAGGTAGCGGGCACCCGCGTTCAGCAGCACGCGGCGCGGCAACGGATGCAGATCGCCCACCTCGGTGATCACCACATGGCGGATTCCGGTCTCCGGCAGCACCTTCGCTGCCTGCGCTGCCATATTCGCCATCACGACGAGGGCGCGTGCGCCCGAGTCACGGAACTGGTGTGCCAATTCGCGTGTCGTGTAGAGAGGATTCGTGTTCACCACGACCAACCCGGCACGCAGTGCACCGAGGGTCGCGACGGGGTGCTGCAGCAGGTTCGGCATCTGGATCGCGATGCGATCACCAGGCTTCAGATCGGTGTGATGTTGCAACCACGACGCGAACGCAGCCGACAAGCGGTCGAGCTCACGGAAGCTCAGGGTGTGGCCGAAGCAACCGAGTGCAGGCCTGTCGGCAAAGCGCGCAACCGCTGCAGCGAACAGGGCGTTGACGCTGGCGTGTTCGGGGGCTCCCATCGATTGCGGCATGCCGGCGGCGTCTCGCGCCCGTTCGATCAACTCCATCGTCCGCATGCTGCTGTCGTGCCTCCGCTGTGGCGTGCCCACTGCACCCGACGACTGTAGCGAACAAGCTTCCTGACTGGCAATCGACGCGCACACGCAGCGATAATCGCCAATCCAGGATCAGGATCGGAGCCCCCATGTCGACACTGCAGAATTTCACTTTCGAGGAACTG
This sequence comes from Pseudomonadales bacterium, assembly GCA_035331685.1. Taxonomy (GTDB): domain Bacteria; phylum Pseudomonadota; class Gammaproteobacteria; order Pseudomonadales; family UBA5518; genus UBA5518. Next base: position 3,349 of record DAOLKH010000095.1, on the reverse strand, counting down.
TCAATCGGCCAGCGTGCCACCATGACCCGCACCGTGACGGAACAGGACGTGCTGCTGTTCGCCGCGGTGTCGGGTGACGTGAACCCGGTGCATCTCGACGAAGAGTTCGCGGCGGGTACCCAGTTCAAGGGGCGGATCGCTCACGGCATGTACACGGGCGGGTTGGTGTCGGCTGCGCTGGCGATGGAGCTGCCGGGACCCGGCACCGTCTATATCGGCCAGGAGCTGCGTTTCGAACGGCCGGTACGCATCGGCGACACGCTGACGGTGGAACTCACGGTCGCGGAATTGCTGCCCGAAAGGAAGTTCGTGAAAATCCTCACTGCCGTGCTGAACCAGAGCGGCAAGCCGGTGCTGAGCGGCATGGCGACCGTGATGGCGCCCACACAGAAACTCTGCATTCCACGCCCCCCGCTCCCCCGCATCACCGTAACGTAGGCTGGCATTCATGCCGACAGCCCCGTCGGGTTGAAACCCGACCCACATCGGCTGGCACCGCTCCCGTAGGTCGGCATTCATGCCGACGGCTCCGTCGGGTTGAAACCCGACCCACACCGGCTGGCACCGCTCCCGTAGGTCGGCAT
>DAOLKH010000095.1:0-2665 GCA_035331685.1 Pseudomonadales bacterium | reverse complement strand
ACCGCTCCCGTAGGTCGGCATTCATGCCGACAGGCCCAGCCGGGTTGAAACCCGAGCTACGGGCGGAACTGGTCGGGGTCGAGGAACTGCAATCGCAGCGTCACGGCGCCCGTCTCCGGCTTGTCCACGCCGAGCATCATCACGTTGGTCTGCCCATCGTCACCCAGGATTGCCGGCAGATTGAGCAGCAGCGCACCGGTCTCCTCGCTCGAGTAGATGTTCAGCGGCTCCTTGAAGCGGATGCGTTGCGACAGATTGCCCAGCAGTTGCGCGAGCGCCTTGCGAAATACCGTGAACCCCAGCTTGCCGCGGAACTCGCCGTGATCGAGCGCGACCCGAAACAGCAGATCGGAACCGTCCTCGAGACGCGCCTCGGCCAGATCGAGCACCGCACCACCGTGGATGCGCGCGAAGTTGCGCTTCGCCTGCACGCGCGACGGTGCGATGAAGCCGGCATGAAGCACGTTGAGCGCCCCCGTGAAAAAGCGCTGGGGTTCCATGCTGACGTTCTGGCTATCGCTCATGACCGGTCTGACGCCTCCGGGAGGGGGGGTTCTGCGGGCGCCTAAGGTAGCCGATCCGCTGCAGCGAGGCTACAGATACGGCGTGAACAGCCAGACTGCGGCATCGCGCAGCCGTTGCAGGGCTCCGCGCCGGCGCCACTCCCGGTATCCATAGACACGCGAACGGCTCAGGGTGGCGGCGAAATGCTCTGCCAGTTGACAACCAAAGGCATGGTCGTAGATCTCCACCGCCAGTTCGAAGTTCAGTCGCAGGCTGCGCGGATCCAGGTTCGAGGAGCCGATCTGTGCGTAGTAGTCGTCGACCAGCAGCAGCTTCGTGTGCTGGAACGGCCCCTCGAAGAAACGCAGTTGCACCCCGGTCTTCAGCAGTTCGCCCAGCGTGTGTGTCGCAGCCCAGGTCATGAAGACGAAGTTGTTGTGCGCCGGCAGCACGATCGTCACCTCCACGCCGCGCAACGCCGCCGTCTGCAGCGCCACCGCCAGTTCGCGCGGCGGCAGGAAATACGGAGTCATGATCCTGATGCTCCGGCGCGCCGCGTTGATGGCGCCGACCAGCACCCACAGCAGCTTGTCGATGTCCTCGTTCGGACCGTCGACGATCACACGGCACTCTGCCTCCTCCGGCAGCGGTGTCGGCTGCAGTGCGGACGTCGTGCGCGGCAGTGGATGGCGCGAACTGAACAGCCAATCCGCGGCGAACACCTCCTCGATCTGGTGCACCACCGGCCCGCGCAGGCGGAAATGCATATCGGTGACCTGCGCTTCCCGGCCATCCGCCGCCATATGCTTGCTGCGGATGTTCATGCCCCCGGTGAACGCAAGCTCGCCGTCGACCACGAGGATCTTGCGGTGATTGCGCAGGTTCAGCGACAGGTTCGGCGGCAGCAGTCGCGGCTGCAGGAAACGCGCCACCCGCACCCCGCCGCGACGCAGTGCCGGCGCCACCAGCGGCATCGTGTAGAACTGGCCGAAACCATCGAGCAGCACGCGAACATCGACTCCACGTGCACACGCCGCAGTGAGCGCTGCAACGAACTCGCGCCCGACACCACGCGCCTCGAAGATGTAGCTTGCAAGCCACACGTAGCGCTGCGCCTCGCCGATGGCGTGCAGCATCGCGGGATACGCGTTTTCGCCACACAACAGGGCTTCGACACTGTTGCCGGTGAGCAGCTCGTTGCCACTGGCCGCGCGCCCCAGCAGCGCCAGGTTGCGGTATTCGGGCGCGATCAGTTGCTCTGCGGCGACGTGCTCGAGGACCAGCGGCTGCGCAGGCTCATCTTCCTCCGGCAGCGCATGCAGTCGCCGCGCACGGGTGCGGATACGATTGTTGCCGAACAGCGCGTACACGACCGCCCCAAGCACCGGAAAGAACATGCACACCGCTATCCAGACCGCGGCGCTGCGTGAGTCGCGCTTGGTGAGCAGCGCGTGCGTCGCCGCGCCTACCGAGATCACGAATCCTCCCGCTGCGAATGCGAGCTTGATTGCCAGCTCGAAGTCGATCAGCAACGGATGCATGCAGTTCTCCGGTGGGGCGTGATCGCGGGATCATAGAATATGGTGGAGATGAACTGCCATAATCGCGCCGGTCCAGCCCCCTCACCTCCAACCCACAGCCCCACGAAAAGGAATCCGACGATGTTCGCAGCACGCTCGCTCGAAGGCAGGACCGCGCTGGTCACGGCTGGTGCAGCGGCCATTTCCATTGCCGCCACGAAGTTGCTGGTACGCGACGGAGCATCCGTCGTACTGATGGGACGCCGCCAGGAGGCACTCGAAGCGGCGCGCGAGGAAATCCTCACCGAACACGAAGGCTGCGTGGAACTGTACCCGGGCGATGCCTGCAAGGAGGCCGATGTGATCGCGGCCCTGCGCAGGGCGCACGATCTTGGCGAGCGGCTGGATATCGTGGTCAGTGCAGTCGGTGGCAGCGGTTTCAGGCCGATCGTACTGATCGAGGAAGAGGACCTGATCAGCGATTTCAGGCTCAACGTAGTCAGTGCGATCCTGGCGACGAAGCACGCGGTTCCGCTGATGAAGTCGGGCGGCAGCATCGTGTGCGTCTCTTCCAACGCGGCAAAGCTGAGTTATGCATACCTGTCGTCCTACAACACGTCGAAGGCCGGGCTCGAAGGATT
>DAOLKH010000094.1:0-6658 GCA_035331685.1 Pseudomonadales bacterium | reverse complement strand
GCCGGGGTTGGCGAGCATCCAGTCCTGTGCCATGCGGATCGTCTCGTCCGGATGCGCACCAGCGCCCGGCGAGCCGAAACCCGATGGTGCGAGCGGGCGGCGTATTTCCGGTGAGAACTGGCCCTCGACCTGGCGTGCAGCCGCAGCGCCAAAGAACTCGCTGACGAAATGCAGGGTCAGGTCGGCTGCCGAGTTGACGCTTGCTGCACAGTAGAACGCGCCTGCACGCGTCACGAGCTGGCGTCGCTGCAACAGCACGCGCGGGTGGCGATGCGCAAAATCAGCGAAGAAGGACCAGTGTGTGGTTGCTTCGCAACCGTCGAGCAGGCCCGCCGCTGCAGGAAAGTAACTGCCGGTGCCCACGCTGCAGATCCGCGCACCGGTACGTGCGACGCGGCGCAGCCAGCCCGCAACAGCGGTATGGCGGGCAACGGTGGCAGCCGGATTGCGCCACAGGGAAGGCATCAGCACCAGGTCCGCGCTTGCCACCGCCTCGAGCGGACAGTCGGGCTGTACGCGGATTCCGCCCGATAGTGTGGGTGTGTTGCAGTCGGTACCGGCCATGCATACGGCCAGTGCCGACGGGCTGCGCATGTGAGCCCTGGCGTGCTGCGCTCCTGCGCGCAGCATCTCCAGCGGCAGCGCCAGGCTCGAGGCCAGCGCGCCTTCGATTGCCAGCGCGACGATCTGGGGCATTCTGGTTTGGAAAATTCCCGGAAAATATGGCCGAAAAATAACGTAACGCGGCTGAAAAATGCAAGTGTGTCCGGTGGGGGACCAATAGACTGGAGACGTTGCGTCCCAGTGCGCTGTGGCGCCTCCTGCCAAACCGCTGCAGAGGTAGAGAACCCGATGTCGAGGCTCCCCGTAATCACAGGTTTCGGCGGTGTTTCGCCGGCCGGTCGCAGTTCGGCACACCATGGTTTTCGCCGTCTCGTGATCGACGCGCTGCCGGCCGCGCAGGCCGATGCGACCTGGCGCAGCCTGGCAGCCCTGATGGGGGTTGCCGATCCGCACAGCGAGGCGGCACGAGCGCAGATGCGCAGGCATACGCTGGTGCGTCGTATCGAGGCCGAACATTTCGACAGTGAGCGTCTCGTGTGGAACCGGCGCATGCAGTTGACGCCGCCGGCGGAAGGGATGCGTTTCCGGATCCCGGCAGCACAACTTCCCGATCCATTGCCTGCGCACTGGAGAGTGCTCGGTGACGAGGGACGCAGTGTCGAAGTCTTGGTCACGGACGGGTTCGAACTGTTGTTGCCGGCAGAGCGTCGGTCCGAGGTCAATGCGGCCGGGCAGTTGCCGAGTGGCTTCGATCCACGCGCGCTCTACCCGGCGCGCAGTCATCCGCGCGGCCTGCAGATGACCGTCTTCGGTGCCTCCGACGCGCTGCAGTCGCTCGGCATCGACTGGGCGCTGGTGCGTGAACGGGTGCCTCCGGACCAGATCAGCGTCTACGCCGGCAGCGGCATGAGTCAGCTCGATGCGCACGGCAACGGCGGCATGATGGCGTCGCGGGCGATGGGCCGGCGTGTGACGTCGAAACAGTGCCCGTTCGGCTTTGCCGAAATGCCGGCCGATTTCATCAATGCGTACATCCTCGGCAGCCTCGGCAACACCGGAACCAGCATGGGTGCATGCGCATCTTTCCTTTACAACCTGGGTCATGCGGTGAACGACATCCGTTCGGGGCGTGCCAGGGTGGTGATCGTGGGCAACGCCGAGGCACCGATTACCCCGGAGGTGATCGAGGGGTACGCAGCGATGGGAGCGCTCGCCACCGACGAGGATCTGTGTGCGCTCGACGGGCTGCCTGCCGGTGCGGTACCGGATTACACCAGGGCGTGCCGGCCGTTTGCGGCGAACTGCGGCTTCACGATCGCCGAGTCGGCTCAGTTCGTGGTGTTGATGGACGACGAGCTTGCGCTCGAACTTGGTGCGAGCATCCACGCGGCGGTAGCCGATGTGTTCGTGAACGCGGATGGCTACAAGAAGTCCATTTCCTCGCCTGGCGTCGGCAACTATCTGACGATGGCGCGTGCGGCCGCGCTGGCGCGCACGATCGTCGGCGAGGAGGCGCTGCGCAGGCGATCCTTTGTGCAGGCACACGGCACGGGCACACCGCAGAATCGCGTCACCGAGTCGCACATCCTCGATGAAACCGCTCGCGTGTTCGGCGTTCGCGACTGGCCGGTGTGCGCGCTGAAGGCGTATCTCGGTCATTCGATCGGAGCGGCAGCAGGAGACCAGCTGGTGATGACGCTGGGGACCTGGGCGTACGGGCTGCTGCCGGGAATACTCACGGCCGAGCGCACGGCGGACGATGTGCATTGCGAACGGCTTGCGATCCTGCGCCGGCACGAGGCGCGAGGAGCCCAGGAACTCGACGTGGCACTGATCAACGCCAAGGGTTTCGGCGGCAACAATGCAAGTGCGACCGTGCTGGCACCGCACATCGCCGCGCGCATGCTCGCGAAGCGTCACGGGCGCGAGCGCTGGCTGCAATGGCAGCGATTGAACGAGTCGGTACTCGAACGCAGCCGCGACCACGACGAGCGTGCGAGCCGGGGCGAGGCGCCGCCGATCTACCACTTCGACCACAGTGTGCTGCACGGCGATGACCTGGCCTGGGAGCCGGGAGGTCTGCGCGTACCTGGCTATGCACTCGCCGTGGATCTGGACATGCGGTCTCCGTATCCGGACATGCAGGAGGACTGAGCCATGGACGCACTGGATGCGCTGCTGAACCGTGTTTCCTGTCAACGCCTGATTGATCCGTCACCGCAGGGTGCCGAGCGTGAACAGATCTTTGCTGCCGCACTGCGTGCGCCGGACCACGGGCATCTGCGGCCGTGGCGATTCCTGGTCGTCGAGGGTGATGCACGTCACCAGCTCGGCGCGGCTCTGGTGGCCGCGCTGCGTGCGGCGCGCCCGCAGACAGACACGCAGGTGCTGGAGAAGCTGGCTGCGGCACCACAGCGTGCTCCGCTGGTGATCGTGCTGGTTGTGCGCCCGGTCGAGCACCCGAAGGTGCCTCGAATCGAGCAGATGCTGTCGCTTGCGTGTGCCGTGCAGAACATGCAGCTTGCAGCATACGCGCTGGGCTTTGGCAGCATTTGGCGTACCGGGGACGTGACTTACGTCGATACGCTGGCCACACAGCTCGGGCTGGAGGCGGGAGATCGGGTCGCCGGATTCCTGTATCTGGGGACCCCGCAAGTGTCGCCGCGCGAGCCGGTCGCACTTGATCCGACGCAGTTTTTCGCGCATTGGCAGGCGGCGGGGCATTGAGCACCGATCTTCCGGAGTGCGGGTCGCTCCCGACGGAACTCGTTCTCTACCACACGGCAGGATGCCATCTCTGCGAGTTGGCCGATGCACTGGTTGCGCCACTGGTGCTGGCGGCCGGGATGCGCCTCGATCGCGTCGATATTGCCGACAGTGAGTATCTGCTGGAGCGTTACGGAATACGGATTCCGGTGCTGCGCGGCAGTGGTGAACCAGCAGCCGAGATCGGCTGGCCGTTCGATGCCGAGGCGGTGCAGCAGCTGCTCGACGCACTCAGTCGAACATCTTCGAACCGTCGCGACCAAGCGCCTCGCTGACCCAGCGCAGGCTCTCGAGATAGGCTTCCTCGGCGAGTTGCTGGTTCACGCCCAGTGCAGCGAGTTGCGGCCATGGCACCTGTGTCCACGCTGCCGTCTCGAACGCGAGCACGGTCGCGAGGATCAGGCCGAGCGTGCCGCGGCGCGCCAGCAGGGCGTCGTTGAGCTCCGCGCTGAGTCCCATTGCCGTGATGATGCTGTCGAGCGTTTCGTCCAGGAATGCGTCGAGCGTGGACAATATGCCCAGCGTGAAACAGCGCCCGGACATGGATCGGTCGATCTGGCTGCCGAGCAGTTCGCAGAAGCGGGCGCGGTTCATTGCAATGCGCGTGAGTTCGCTCGGCTTGCCATCGAGGCGCGACAGGATCAGCATATGACACCAGCCGCGCACGCGATCCACACCCAGCGTGAAGATCGCATCGCGCAGCGATTCGACCGCCACGGCGCGGCGATGGATCGGCGAGTTGACCAGCTTGATCAGGTTGAAGCTGAGTACGGGATCGGTCTGGATCGTTGCCGCGAGTTCCACGACGCTGATATCCGGCTGCGCGATGCGCGCCATCAGCGTGATCACGGCGGTTCGTGCGGGTGTCATGCGCTTCCCGTGCAGGAGTTGCGGTCGCGCGAGGAAGAAGCCCTGGAAGTAGCTGAACCCCAGATCGACGCAGTGGTTGAACATCTCCCACGATTCGATCTTCTCCGCCAGCAGTCGCAGCGGGTAGTTGCGCAACTGGCGAACTTCTGCGCGCAGCTGGACCTCGCCGAGTTCCAGCACGTCGAGCTTCACGATGTCGGCCAGTTCCACCAGCGGTGTCAGGCTCGGGTGATGCTGGAAATCGTCGAGCGCGATGCGGTAGCCGCGCTCGCGCAGACGTCGCACACCCTGCAGCAATTCGCTGGTCACGCTGACATCCTCGAGCACTTCGACGACCAGATGCCGTGGATCTACCGGGGGCGGGTTGACGATCAGGTGGCCGGTGAAATTGATGAATACCGGTTTGCCGTCGGTGATTTCCAGGATGCTTTCGCCACCGAAAGTGGTCAGCAGCACGCGAGAGGACGCTTCGTCACCGTCCTCGACGGCGGCTGCATCGGGCGAAGTGGAGCGGTACAGCAATTCGAAGGCAACCACTTCCAGCGAGGCGTCGTAGATTGGCTGCCTGGCGAGCAGGATTGGCTTGGCCTCCATGAACGGCGGTCTCCGCGACTGTGACCCGTGTGTGGTGCCTGATTGTAGCCTTCGCGTTGTTTCTTATCACGATGCGTCACGCACGATTTTCATAAACATGGCCGTCGTGCCCGGTTTGTCGCACGCTCAGTGCCGGGTTTCTGCATAGGGGTTGTGGATCACTCGCTCGTGTGCCTGTACCAGCGGCATCTGGCGATTTTCCAGGTACGCGTAGATCACGGCGAAGCTCAGCACGTTCTGTACGTACTGGCGTGTTTCCCGAAACGGAATGGTTTCGACGAAGCGATCGTAGTCGACGTCGGTGGGATGGCGCTGCAGCCATTGCCCGATCCGCCCCGGGCCGGCGTTGTACGCGGCTGCAGCGAGGACCCGGTTCTGTTCGAAGCGGTCGAGCATCATGCGCATGTAGCTGCTGCCGATCAGCACGTTGCGCGCCGGGTCGAGCAGGTCGCTGCTGCCCCGATAGGGGATGCCCGCCTGCCGTGCCGTCAGTTGCGCGGTCGCAGGCATCACCTGCATCAGGCCGAGCGCTCCCGCCGGCGAGCGTACACCGGGGTCGAGAGCACTCTCCTGGCGTGCAATCGCATAAAGCCAGCTTGCGTCGACCCTTTCGCGCCGTGCCGCAGCGTCGAAATCGCTGCGGTGCACGATCGGAAAGCGCAGGTCGAGTGCGTCCCATTCCTGTGCTGCTGCCAGCGTCATGATCGCGAGCTGATGCCAGCCCCACTGCGCAGCCAGTTGCGCTGCGGCAACCTGCTGCCGGGCGTCGAGCCGGCGCGTGGTGTGCAGCCACTCGCGGCGTGATTCCAGTCCGGCGCCGATGTACGCGAGTTCCCGTGCGCGTGCGATGCCGGGAAGCGTGCGCACCGCTTCGAGCAGGGCCTGATCGGTGGTGTCTCTGCGGTGCTGCATCGCGTAGGGACGACCGAGGTGGTCGGCGGCCAGAAAGCCGTACCAGCTGCGGGTCTGTGCCAGCGCCGGCCACGAGGCCTGTGCTGTCTGCACACCGCGTGCGCTGCCCGCGCGGGCCGCCCAGTACTGCCAGCGCTCCGTCGTCGCGAGCGTGGCTGGCAGCAGATCGAGAGCGCCCAGCACTGAATCCCAGCCATCGCTGCGCAGTGCGTAGCGCACGGCATCCTCGCTCAGCGGTTCGCCGCGGGCGCCGGCGTCCAGCCCCATGATCCAGTGCAGCGCCTCGGTTCCGGAGGTTGCCGCCAGGGTATTGGCGATCCGGCTCGCAGCGCCCTGCAACCGCGTGGCGTCGACGCCGTCGGTGCGCAGCACCTGTTGCAGGGTGTTGCGAGCAGCACGTACGTCGCGCGATGCGAGACGTGTCAGTGCCAAATCGAGGATCTGTGCATGGCGCGCCTCGCGTGGACGCCAGTGCCGCGCATCGGTGGCAAGCGCAGGGTTGTCTGTGGCTTGCAGGAACAGTTCTGCGTCTGCGCGGGCAGACGGTGCGAGAAAGCGTTGCAGGTAGCGTGCAAGCGGGATCTGCCCGGCCGTCATCGCAGCCGCGAAGCGCTGCCACGCCAGTTCCGGCTGCGGGTTGCCACGCTGCATCCACACGGTAAAGACGGGATCGCAGTTGGCCGGCAGTGATCGCGGTTCGACCCACAATGCGGCTGCGGCCTGGTCGGCAGCAGCGCTGTTCCCGGTCCGCAGCAGCGCGAGGGCGTGGTTGCAGCGCCGCGGCAGATCGGCACTGCCGGCGTCGTAATGGCGCAGGAATCCGTTCCAGTCGCCGCGCTTCTCCAGCGCGCTCAGCCAGGCGTCGCGCAGGCGCAGCGCGGGCAGTTCACCGGCGTATCGCTGCAGGAATGCTTCGACCTCGGTGGCTGGCGCCGAGCTGATGCGACGGCGC
>DAOLKH010000093.1:0-6675 GCA_035331685.1 Pseudomonadales bacterium | reverse complement strand
GGGCCGCCTCGATCGAGCCGGGCACCGTCATGCCATGCACCATGCTGGCCATTACCGCCAGGTACATCGCGTAGCTGGTGTTGAAGATCTTCCACTCGGCGCTGAGGCCCGGGTCCACCAGCAGGTGGTGGGCGCTCGCGACCTGCAGCACAGTGATGTACAGGAAGAACGCGAAGCGGCTGACCTTTTCCGACAGCGGCTTGGCACCGAACAGCACGGCTGCAGTCAGGTACCAGATCGACACGTGGGTGGCGACGTTGATCTGCTGCGAGGAGTGACCGAAGGCCCACCAGATGAGGCGGTAGACGCCCGGATCAACGTGCGAGATCAGGCCGAGGTTCCACAGCAGCGTCGGGATCAGGATCACTGCGCCCGAGGCGATCGTGAAGATCGCGATGATGCACGCCGTCAGCGCGCCGAAGGTCACCAGCGGCAGCGAACCCTGGTAGGTGCGCTCGCCGCGTGCAATCACCAGCGTGCCCAGGAAGATGAAGCAGTGGATCAGCGCGCCGACCGCGAACAGGATCAGGCCGACGTAGAACAGCGTGTCGGCTGGCAGCGGGACGTACGAGGTCATCATGACGCTCGAGTTGCCCTTCACCAGTACCGCGTAGTTGTTCAGCACGGCACCGATGAGCATGAGCCCGGTGGATGCCCAGCCGAGCTTCGGTGTGGCGATACGGCTGCCCAGCAGTACCGCAGACGCGAAGTGCAGTACCGCAACCTCGAAGAAGATCATCCAGTAGATCAGGACGTTGATGCCGTGACCGGTGAGCACCTTGTAGAAGGTGTCGGCCGGCAACAGGTGCACTTCAGGCCAGCGGGTCAGGCCGACCAGCAGCCCCAGTATTCCGCCGACGAGCAGGAATACCACGGCGAGAACCGCGTTGGCCTTGATCAGGGCTTCGGCGGGGCGGTGGATCTTGAGGCCCGAATCCGGGCAGATACGAAAGTCGGTGTTGGCGTTCATTGCTCCCTCACTCCACCACGTGGATCTTGCCGAGCATCATGTGATGCCCGATGCCACAATATTCGTTGCAGACGATGGAATACTCGCCCACCTTGTTCGGCGTCACGGTCATCACCATGTCGTAACCGGGCAGTACCTGTACGTTCAGGTTCGCCGGCTGCAGCGAGAAGCCGTGCTGCCAGTCCATCGACGCGAGGTGCAGCCGGTAGCTTTGACCCACCTGCAGCTCCAGCGCAGGCCACCATTCCCACAGACGGCCGAGCATGTACACATCGCTGCCGACCGGTGGTTTCACGACCGGCTTGCCGTTCGTGTCGGTGCGCACCGTGTGCTGGTCGACACCTGCCTGCACCTTCTTCAGGTAAACCTCGGGCGTGGTGTGATACGCCTCGCTCGAGAGGTTCTGTTTGCCGTACACGTGCCAGAACGGCATCATCAACGTGAGGATGATGCCCCAGACGATGACGACCGCGATCCATATCAGTTCGGCCTTCTCGATCGGCTCCTTCCACCAGAGCTTGTTGCTGGGAGGTGAAATGCTGCTCATTGGCTGTTTCTCCAGGTGAATATTCCGTGGCGTGATGTTCGGTCACGCGTCCCGTTCTTCTATATGAAGCGACCGGTCATGCGCCGCTCAGGGGTTCGCGATCGGCAGTGACACCAGTTCCATCACTCCCCACACGATGTAGGTCATCGTCGGCACGGCAAGGCCGATGAACAGCAGCAGGAACGGGTTGTCGAGAATTTTCTGCATGAAGGGCTGGTCCTTCGGGTCGAGCTCGTCGTCTTTCATGGTCTGGCTACCCCTTGTGTAGGTGATGATGAGATCCGGTCGCGAGGCACGAGACGCGGCCCCTGCGGCAAAACGTCGCAACTGTATCTTAGGCAATGGATCCCGGGCAATTCTTGATGTGGATCAGCACATTCCTGATCGATTTGCTCGGATTTTCGCGAAAACTGCCCAGTGCAACCCCGCGCGCCACAAGGCTGAACTTTGATGCATCTCAAGCATCGCATCAGCCCACTTTCGTTATATTATGACGCAGAGGTTGAATAAGGATAAAGAGGTTTTTGTGGTATTTGCGATACTGGAAATGAAACTCGAATGCAGGAGCTATCAATGAAGACGTTCAGGAGCAAATTGATCAGCGTGGCGTGCGGTATCGCCGCGATCGCGATGAGCGGGGCGGCGGCTGCTGCCGACCAGACGGGTCACCCCGGCACAACGGGTACGTCGTTGCGCTACAGCGGTGCGCCGACCATGGACCAGCCTTTGAAGATGGTCACGAGCCCGGGGGCTCCGGACATCAGCGAGGCCGAGTTCGCCGAGTCGACCAAGATCTACTTCGAGCGCTGCGCGGGCTGTCACGGGGTGTTGCGCAAGGGCGCAACCGGCAAGCCGCTGACGCCGGACATCACGCAGCAGCGTGGCACCGAGTACCTGAAGGTGCTGATCAACATGGGGACTCCGGCAGGCATGCCGAACTGGGGCACCTCGGGGCAGCTGACTGCAGAACAGATCGACTCGATGGCGCGTTTCCTCCAGCACGAGCCGCCGAGCCCGCCCGAGTGGGGCATGAAGGAAATGAAGGACAGCTGGAAGGTCCTGGTGCCTGCGGACAAGCGTCCCACCAAGAAGATGAACAAGTACAACATCGAGAACATCTTCGCCGTCACGCTGCGTGACAGCGGCGAGATCGCGCTGATCGATGGCGACACCAAGCAGATCATCAACATCATCCCGACGGGCTACGCGGTGCACATCTCGCGCGCGTCGAACTCGGGTCGCTACGTGTTCACGATCGGTCGTGACGCGAAGATCGACATGATCGACCTGTTCATGGATCCGCCGCAGGTGGTCGCCGAGATCAAGATCGGCCTCGAGGCGCGTTCGGTCGAGACCTCGAAGTACAAGGGCTACGAGGACAAGCTGGCAATTGCCGGTGCCTACTGGCCGCCCCAGTACGTGATCATGGACGGTGCGAACCTGGAGCCGAAGAAGATCGTCTCCACCCGCGGCATGACCGTCGATACGCAGGAGTACCATCCGGAGCCACGTGTGGCAGCGATCGTTGCCTCGCACGAGCACCCGGAGTTCATCGTGAACGTGAAGGAGACCGGCTTCGTGCTGCTGGTCAACTACAGCAATCTCGATGCGCTCAGCGTGACCTCGCTGGAAGCCGCACGCTTCCTGCATGACGGTGGCTGGGACTCCACGCACCGTTATTTCATGACGGCGGCGAACCAGTCGGACAAGATTGCGGTCATCGACTCCAAGGAGCGCAAGACCACGGCATTGATCCCCGTGACGAAGATCCCGCACCCGGGCCGTGGTGCGAACTTCGTCGACCCGAAGTTCGGGCCGGTATGGGTCACCAGCGCATTGGGCAACGAGAACGTCACCGTGATCGGTACCGACCCGGCCAAGCATGCCCAGAACGCATGGAAGGTCGTGCGTGAGCTGAAGGGCCCCGGTGGCGGTTCGCTGTTCGTGAAGACGCACCCGAAGTCGAAGAACCTGTGGGTCGACACCACGCTGAACCCCGATGCGAAGCTCAGCCAGTCGGTTGCCGTGTACGACACCACGAACCTCGATGCCGGCTTCGTGAGCCTGCCGATCGCCGAATGGGCTGATCTTGGTGAGGGTCCGAAGCGTGTCGTACAGCCCGAGTACAACATGGCTGGCGACGAGGTGTGGTTCTCGGTCTGGAACGGCAAGGAGCAGAAGTCGGCGATCGTCGTGGTCGACGACAAGACGCGTACGCTGAAGACCGTGATCAAGGACCCGCGCCTGATCACTCCGACCGGCAAGTTCAACATGTACAACACCCGCAAGGATATCTACTGATCCTCACGGGATTCCCGTCGACGAGGCCAGGGACGGCCCGCCTTCATCACTCCCCCGTTCGTGTCGCGAACAATGCGGACGGGGAGTTTCTTCCGAATCAACAGGGGTAACCCCATGAATCAAGCACACAAGAGCCTGCTTGCGATGGCCTGTGCGGCCGTGGTCGGTGGTGCAGCAGCACCGGTTTTCGCGCAGGAGGCCAGCGGCACGCTGGTCGATGCAATCCGTGGCGGTGAAGTGAAACTGCACTTCCGCTACCGCTACGAAGATGTGGACCAGGACAACGCGTTGAGGACCGCGCACGCGTCGACGCTGAAATCACGTCTGACGTACACCACGAAGCTCTGGGAGGGCTGGCAGGCGCAGGCGGAAGTCGAGAACATCAGTACGATCGGTGACGACGCCTACAATTCGACCCATAACAGAAAGAACAGTTATTCGGTCGTCGGCGACCCCAAGGGAACCGAGATCAACCAGGCATGGGTCGCGTATTCAGGTTTCGGCAACTCGACGCTGAAGCTTGGGCGCCAGCGCATCCTGCTGGATAATGAACGCTTCGTTGGAGGCGTCGGCTGGCGCCAGAACGAGCAGACCTTCGACGGAGGTTCGTTCGTCAACAAATCGCTGCCGGACACGACGATCACGTACGCGTACATCGCCAACGTCAACCGCGTATTCGGACCTCGCGATGGAACCACGGCAGCGTGGCTCGGCAACTGGAATACCGACATTCACCTGCTGAACCTCAGCTACACCGGCTGGAAGATCGGTGCACTCAGCGCCTACGCGTATCTGATGGATATCGAAGAGAAGCTGGCGCGGGCGCAGTCGAACGAAACCTATGGCCTGCGTTTCAGCGGCAAGCAGGCGCTGGGTCAGACGGTCAACCTGCTGTATACGCTCGAGTACGCACGTCAGGAGGACTACGCGGACAATCCGGTCGGTTACCGCGCTGATTACTACACGTGGGAAGGTGGGCTTGCACTGCCGCACGCGGTCACGCTGACGCTTGGTCAGGAAGTGCTCGAGGGTGACAAGACGCAGGCCGGGCGCGCGTTCCGCACGCCGCTGGCGACCCTGCACAAGTTCCAGGGCTGGGCCGACATGTTCCTCGCGACACCCAACGCGGGTATCGAGGACAGCTACGCGGGCGCTTCGGTCGTGTTCGCCGGCATCACCGCCGCTGTGGTATGGCATGACTTCCAGGCCGAGGACGGTGGCAAATCCTACGGCGACGAACTCGACGTGTCGCTGACCCGCAAGTTCGGCCAGTACCTGACCGGCATGCTGAAATACGCCGACTACAACGAAGACGGCTTTGCAGTCGACACCCGCAAGATCTGGGTGCAACTGCAACTGGACTTCTGAGTCCTTCTCCGCGCGCGGCAAAGCCGTCAGCGGCTTCTGCCCGCGCGCGCCTTTCCTTGCTCCCGCGAACCCGCAGCAGTACGACGCGTCGCATTCCCGTGTGATGCACCGCGATGCGGCTGTCTGCGTGGAGGCAGCGGCGGCCGTGTGTCGATATCGGGACCGGCGCTGCGTACGGTGGCTTCCAGTTCCGCCGTATCCTCCGCCGATAGCGTTGCTCGCGGCAGTTTGCGCCGGATCAGACGTTCGATCCCCGCCAGCAGTGGCAGATCCTCGTCGGCGACCAGCGAGATCGCTTCGCCGGACATGCTGGCACGACCGGTGCGACCGATACGGTGTACGTAGTCCTCGGCCACGTTCGGCAGATCGAAATTCACTACATGCGGCAGCTCCTTGATGTCGATGCCGCGCGCCGCGATGTCGGTGGCCACGAGCACCCGCGTGCTGCCATCCTTGAATTCGGCGAGTGCCCGCGTGCGCGCCGACTGGCTCTTGTTGCCGTGGATCGCCAGTGCGCTGATGCCGCCCTTGCTCAGTTGTTCTGCAAGCCGGTTCGCACCGTGCTTGGTGCGTGTGAATACCAGCACCTGTTGCCAGTCGTGATGCCTGATCAGCCGTGCCAGCAGATGACGCTTCGCTTCCTTGCGCACCACGTAGACGCGCTGGTCCACGAGTTCTGCGGGAGCGTTGCGGCGTGCGACCTCGATTTCGAGTGGCTGGTTCAGCAGCGAATCGGCAAGCCGGCGTATGTCGTCGGAGAAGGTGGCCGAAAACAGCAGGTTCTGACGCTTTTTCGGCAGCAGCTTGAGCACGCGCTTGACGTCATGGATGAAGCCCATGTCGAGCATGCGATCGGCTTCGTCGAGTACCAGCGTGCTCACGGTCGAGAGGTCGAGCGTGCGCTGCTGAACGTGGTCGAGCAGGCGTCCCGGTGTCGCGACCAGGATATCGAGCGAGCGTGCCAGCCGGTCGATCTGCGGTTGCATGCCGACGCCACCGAAGATCACGGTCGACTGCACCGCGGTGTGCTTGCCGTAGATGCGCACCGATTCCTCGACCTGTGCGGCGAGTTCGCGCGTCGGAGTCAGGATCAGTACGCTGAGACGCCGACGCGCATTGGCGCCGGATTGTGCGATCTGCGCGTGCAGGCGCTGCAGCAGTGGCAGCACGAAGCCGGCGGTCTTGCCGGTGCCGGTCTGCGCGCCGGCAAGCAGGTCCCTGCCATCGAGCACGGCAGGAATCGCGGATTTCTGAATGGGCGTCGGTTCGGTGTAGCCGTGTTCGGCAACCGCACGCACGATCGGGTCACTGAGACCCAGAGCGGAAAAACTCATGGATGGTCCTTGATGGAGTCGACGGCGCACCGCCCTGGCGGGCGTCAGTCTCGAGCCGAAGAGATGTCATTGCTTGCGGAGGGCGCCGGCAGACTGCGATCCGGCGTGCCGCAGTGTAACAGCCACGGCGCAGTGCACGTGACTGCGATCACGGC
>DAOLKH010000092.1:0-6696 GCA_035331685.1 Pseudomonadales bacterium | reverse complement strand
CTGGCTGCCCGGTGTCGGCATGAATGCCGACCCACGGACCCGACCACCGGCCCGCGTGGGTCGGGTTTCAACCCGACGGCTGCGTCTGGCCGGCTTCGAGTTCTTCGCTGGCTTCCAGCCAGGCTTGCTCGCAGACGCCGAGCTGCTGTTTCAGCACGCCCTGCTGGCGCAGCAGTTCCTGCACCTGTGAAGAGATGCTTGCCTCGTACAGCTCCGGGTCCTGCAACCGCGTATCGATGCCGCCGAGTTCTGCATGCAACGCGTTCATTTCGCGCTCGAGGTCGGCGACACGCTGACGCAGCGGGCGCAGCCGCTCGCGCCTTTCCGCCGCACGGCGCCGTTCGTCGCGCCGGTCGATGCGTGCACCCGTGTCGCCGGCGGGTGCTTCCTGATCAGCCGTGTCGCCTGCACGCGATCGGCTTTCGAGCAGCTTGCGGTAGTCTTCGAGATCACCCTCGAAAGGCGTCACACGGCTGTCTGCGACCAGCAGGAACTCATCGACCGTGTTGCGCAGCAGGTGGCGGTCGTGCGAGACGAGCAGCACGGCGCCGGGGTATTCCTGCAGCGCCAGCGTCAGTGCATGACGCATTTCCAGATCGAGGTGGTTGGTCGGTTCGTCGAGCAGCAGCAGGTTCGGTCGTTGCCAGGCGACCAGTGCGAGTGCAACGCGTGCCTGCTCTCCGCCCGAGAAGGTGCCGACCACTTCCAGCGCCTGGTCGCCGTGAAAGCCGTAGCCACCGAGGAAATCGCGGATCGATTGTTCGCTTGCCTGCGGACTCAGGCGTTGTACGTGCAGGAACGGCGAGGCGAGCGGGTCGAGTGCCTCGAGCTGGTGCTGTGCGAAGTAGCCGATACGCAGATGCTCGCCCGTGTGGCGTTGCCCCGCGCGCGGTGTGAGTTCGCCGGCGATCGACCGGATCAGCGTCGACTTGCCGGCGCCGTTGGCTCCAAGCAGGCCGATGCGCTGCCCCGGCATGATTCCGAGCTCCACGTGCGTGAGTACCGAGCGTGATCCGTAACCGAGCGTGGCGTGCTCGAAGTTCAGCAGTGGCGTGGACACGCGGTCGTGACACGGCAGACGCAACGCGAGTGCGGAATCGACGTGGGCCGCCGCAATGCGCGTCATGCGCTCGAGTTCCTTCAGGCGGCTCTGCGCCTGGCGCGCCTTGGTTGCCTTGGCGCGAAAGCGTGCGACGAAGGATTCGATCTCGCGGATGCGCTGCTGTTGCTTCTCGTACGCCTGCTGCTGTCCGGCGAGGCGTTCCGCACGCTGGCGTTCGTACGCAGAGTAGTTGCCGCGATACAGCGCCAGCGTGCCGTTCTCGAACGCGACGATGCGGTTGCAGACACTGTCGAGGAAGTCGCGGTCGTGCGAGATCAGGATCAGCGTGCCGGGGTAACGCGTGAGCCAGGTTTCGAGCCAGATCAGTGCATCGAGGTCGAGGTGGTTGGTCGGCTCGTCGAGCAGCATCAGCTCGCTTGGACATATCAGCGTGCGTGCAAGCGCGAGCCGCAGCCGCCAGCCGCCGGAGAATTCGCGCACTTCGCGTTCGTGGTCTCCAGGTGCAAAGCCAAGACCATCCAGCAGTTCGTGCGCACGGGCGGCGGCGCGGTAGCCGTCGATCGCGGCAAAACGCGCGTGCAACTCGCCGAGTTCGGCATCGCCGGCCGTTGCGATCGCCGTCTCGAGCGCACGCAGTTCACCGTCGCCGTCGAGCACGAAGTCGATCGCCTTGCGCGCGCTGGCTGCAACCTCCTGCTCCATTGCGGCGATGCGCCAGTCGGCGGGCACTTCGCAGTGGCCGGCATCGGGCTGGATCTGGCTGCGCAGCAGCGCGAACAGGGTGGACTTGCCGCAACCGTTGCGGCCGACGACGCCGACGCGCTCGCCGGCATGAATGCGCAGGCTGGCGTCGGTGAGCAGGCTGCGCGCGCCGCGCGCAAGCGCGACGCCGCTCAGGTGGATCATCGTGGCAGAGAAGTGATCGGAGCCGGCTTCGTGCTCAACGCGTCACGATCACCGACGAGCCGTGCCCGAACAGGCCCTGGTTGGCCGTGATGCCGACGCGCGCGCCTTCGACCTGGCGTTCACCGGCCGCACCACGCAGTTGCCACGTGAGTTCGCAGACCTGCGCGAGCGCCTGTGCCGGCACTGCTTCGCCGAAGCACGCGAGTCCGCCCGAGGGGTTCACCGGGATGCGCCCGCCGATACGCGTGTCACCCGCACGTACCAGACTTGCCGCTTCGCCGCGCCGGCAGAGTTGCAGGTCTTCCATCCAGTCGAGCTCGAGCGCAGACGACAGGTCGTAGACTTCGGCGACGTTGACGTCCTGCGGCGCTATCCCCGCCTCTTCGTATGCCTTCATGGGTATCGATGCGCGGAAGCGATGGGTTTCGACCGCTGCCGCCGCGGCGGAGTCGGTCGCGATGTCGGGCATCTCGAGCACTTCGTTGGCGAAGGTCGGGGTGACGGTCGAGATCGCGGCCACGCGCACCGCGTCGCCGCGACCGATGCGCCGTGCATAGTCGAGGCTTGAGACCACCAGCGCCGCGCCGCCGTCGGATGTCGCGCAGATCTGCAGCAGCCGCAACGGGTGCGCGACCATCGGCGACGCATGCACGTCGTCCATTGTGAACTTCTTGCGGTAGCGTGCGTTCGGGTTCGTGAAGCCGTGCTCGCTGTTCTTGATCTTGACCAGACCGAAATCGTCCTCGGTATCGCCGTAAAGATCCATGCGGCGACGCGCGTAGAGCGCGAAGTAGCTCGGATTCGTGATGCCGATCAGGAAGCGGACCCAGTCGGGGTCATCCGGACGATAGCCCTTGGCGGGAGCCAGAAAACCCTTCGGCGTCGTGTCCGCACCGACCACCAGCGCGACTTCGCATTCGCCGGCAAGGATCTTCGAACGCGCAGCGGCCAGTGCCTGCGATCCGGATGCGCAGGCCGCATACGAGGTGTTCACCTCCGCGCCCTGCCAGCCGAGCGCCTGTGCGAAGGTGGCGCCGGCCACGTAGCCCGGGTAGCCGCAGCGCATCGTCGCGGCGCCGGAAACGAAACGGATATCCTGCCAGCGCACACCGGCATCCGCTATGGCTGCCCGTGCCGCGTGCAGCCCGTACTCGACGAAGTTGCGCCCCCATTTGCCCCACGGGTGCATGCCGACGCCGAGGATCGCGATTTCCTTGCTCATGTGCCTGTGTCTCCTCTCAGCCGACCGGCTTCCATTTCCAGATGAGTCTGTCGCTGTCCGCGTCGCTGTAGAGCGTGTCGAGCACCAGTTCCATCTCCTGTCCGACGCGCAGGTCGCTCACCGCAACACCTTTCACGACCTGACCCAGGACGACCATGCGCTCGGCCTCGAGTTCGACCGCTGCAATCGTGAACGGCTCGAACGGATCGGGTGACACGTAGGGTTCGGGCGGCTTGTATTCGGCGTTGGTGCACGACCAGACGCGCCCGCGTCGCGACAGCGGCACCTCGTCGAATTCGCTGCCGTCGCAGGCCGGATTGCGGCAGTACGTGGTCTGCTTCGGGAAGTAACAGGTGCCGCAGTGGCGGCAGCGCGAGCCGAGAAGGCGCGGTTCATGCTCGTCGAGCGTGAACCAGCCTTCCAGGGCGGCGACTTGGGGTCTTGCACTCATGCGTCTGCTCCGCGCGCCGCTCGCGGCATCGCGCCACTGCGGCTGCTGGTGGGTGATCGGGGCGCAGCGAAAGGCAGCGCCGGAATGAGCGCGAAGGATACATCCCGGTGTTGTGCCCCAGCAACCGCACGCGGGCGTTCTGATCCGTTTTGTCAGCGTGCACTGACCCCATTTGCGGCTTGTGCATCGCCACTCCCCGGCGCAGGATCAGCCACTTCGCGCAGGGCGGGAAACAGGGGAGAGTGGGCTATGCGGATGGAGTTCACGCCGGAGCAGGAAAGGCTGCGCCGGGAGTTGCGGGCGTATTTCCGGGAGCTGATCACCCCCGAGCTTGCCGAGGAGCTCGAGGTGAATCCCGGCGAAGGCGGTGGCCCGCTGTGGAAGGCGGCGATGCGCCGCATGGGGCGCGACGGCTGGATCGGCACCGGTTGGCCGAAGGAGCTGGGCGGACGCGGCCTGACACCGCTCGAGCAGTTCATCTTCGTCGAGGAGGTGATGCGTGCGGGCTTTCCGTTTCCATTCCTGACTTCGGAGTCGATCGGCCCGACGCTGGCCGAACACGGCAACGACCATCACCGTGCCGAGATCGTGCCGAAGATACTGTCCGGTGATCTGTGCATCGCGATCGGCTATTCCGAGCCGGGCTGCGGTACCGATCTGGCGGCACTGAAGACCACGGCAGTGCCGGATGGCGACGGCTGGCTTATCAACGGGCAGAAGATGTGGACCAGTCTTGCAAATATCAGCGAATACGTGTGGCTCGCGGTGCGCACGGATCCCGACGCATCGAAGCGCCACAAGGGCATCTCGATGTTCCTGATTCCCACCAGCTCCCCCGGCTGGAGTTGCACGCCGGTGTACACGCTCGGTGGTGTGCGCACCAACGCGACCTATTACGACAATGTGCGCGTGACGCGCCGCGAGCTGGTCGGTGAGCTGAACGGCGGCTGGAAGCTGATCACGGGGCAGTTGAACCGCGAACGGCTGAGTCTGATGAACTACGGGCCGACCGCAGTGCTGCTGAACGCCATCACGCAGTGGGCGATCGATACGCAGCTCGCCGATGGCTCGCGCGTGGCGGATCTGCCCTGGGTGCAGGCGAATCTGGCGCGTGCACGGGCCGGCATCGAAGCGTTGAAGCTGATGTGTTACCGGCAGGCGTGGGCGATGACACAGGGCACGCTGCAGATGGCCGATGCGTCTGCGGTCAAGGTCTACGGTTCGGAGTTCTTCGTCGAGCTCTACCGCCTGCTCGGCGAGGTGGTCGGACAGGCCTCGCTGGTCAGCCGTCACTCCGAGGTTGGCGCAGTTGCGCGTGCGCGCATCGAGCTGCTCTACCGTACCGCATCGATCCTGACCTTCGGTGGCGGTGCGAACGAAGTGCAGCGCGACATCATTTCTGCCGCCGGCCTGTGGATGCCGCGCGCGGCACGTTGAACGGCAGCAAGGCTTGCAGCGAGGGCTACAGCATGGATTTCGGATTTTCGGAAGAACAGCGCGACATCCAGAATCTCGCGCGTCGGATACTCGGTGAGCAGGTTTCGGCAGCCACGCTCGCTTCCTTCGACAACTACGCAGCAGAACGCTTTGACCAGAGCCTGTGGATCAAACTGGCCGAGGCCGGTTTGCTCGGAGTCGCAGTGCCTGAAGAGTATGGAGGCATGGGCTTCGGTTTTTTCGAGGTGGCGCTGCTGATGGAAGAAGCCGGGCGCAGCATCGCTCCGCTGCCGCTTGCTGCTCACCTGGGCGGCGTGCTGGCGCCACTGCTGCGTTTCGGCACGAGCGCGCAGAAGGAGCGGCTGCTGCCGTGCGCCACGCGTGGCGAGATCGTGCTCTCCGCCGCGCTGGAGGAAGAGTCCACACGCGATTTCACTGCGCCGGCGGCGCACGCTCGTCGTGACGGTTCGGGCTACAGGGTCAGCGGCGAGAAATTCGCAGTGCCGTTCGCGCACCGCGCCGAACGCGTGCTGCTTGGGGCAACCAGCGACGACGGCGTGGTGGTGCTGCTGGTGGATCCGCGCGCACCCGGCGTCACGCTGACGCCGATGAAGACGAGCAGCTACGAGCCGCAGTCGCTGCTGGTGATGGACGATGTCGCGGTCACTGCCGACGATGTGCTCGCCGGTCCGCGCGATGGTGCCGATGTATTGCGTCACGCGATGGAACACATGACGGTCGCACTGTGCGCACATCAGCTCGGAGTCACCGACACGCTGCTGCGCCAGACAGCGGCGTATACCTCGGAGCGCAAGCAGTTCGGCGTGCCGATCGCGACCTTCCAGGCCGTAGGCAACCGCGCGGCGGATCGCTTCATCGACGTCGAGTGCCTGCGTCTGACGACCTGGCAGGCAGCGGCGCTGCTCGCCAGTGGCTCACCGGCCGCGGTCGAAGTCGATATCGCCAAGATCTGGGCCGGCGATGTGGGGCACCGCACGAGTTACACTGCGCAGCACCTGCATGGTGGTGCGGGCGTCGATCGTGCCAACGCACCCTGGCGTTACTGTCTGTGGGCGAGACACAACGAACTGACGCTTGGTTCGACTGCGGCGCGACTCGCGAGTCTGGGTGGGCGCTGTGCGCGCGGCGAGACGATGGTGGATTGAAGGTGGCATGTGGCGCACTTGCGTCATCGTCACCGGAGGGCAACAATTCACAGCGCATGTGATCGAACGCCACTTCGGTCCGTCACCGGGGCGTGGCGCACGAAGTTCGATGCACTGTCCTTGGCGAAAACATGAGCGGGAGGCGCAATGACAACGACGAACAGCCCGGCCACACCACGAGCCCCGATCGAAGGTTTTCCACCAGTCAGCCAGGTCGCTTTCGTGGTGCGCGATCTGGAGCGGGCGATGAGCCTGTACGAGCCGTTTTTTGGCCCGTTCCACACGATGGACGGATCGGTGTCACAGGCGTTGTTCCGTGGCCGGCTTTGTGACGTGAAGCTGGACATGGCGTTCGGCCGCAGTGGTGATATCGAAATCGAGCTGATCCAGTGGTGTGGTGGCGAGAGTCCGCATGGTGAGTTCATCCAGGCGGGCAGGGAGGGAATCCACC
>DAOLKH010000091.1:0-6716 GCA_035331685.1 Pseudomonadales bacterium | reverse complement strand
AGGCGCAAGCCGTCGAAGGGAACGAATACGCCTTCGATCTCCACACCCTTGGTTTCTGCTTCGCCAGCGTTGCGCACCACGGAGCCCGAGGCACCCTGCGCGGTAAAGATCGACAGCTGCATGTCTTCGTTCTTGTTGAAGAACGCAGCCACGTTCAGTTGCGCGCGCCCGTCGAGGAACATTCCCTTGTAGCCGATCTCGTACGACTTCAGTTTTTCGGGCTTGTACGGTGTCGTCACCTCATGGACGCGTGAAGCCATGCCTGCGGGCGTGAAGTCGAGTTCCCCGCTGAATTCGCCGTTGTAGCCGCCGCTCTTGAAGCCCTCGGAATACTTCGCATAGACGCTGTGGTCGTCGTTCAGCTCGTAGCCGAGGCTGATCAAGGGTGTGGTCGCAGCGAAGCTGTCGGAACCCCTGGTTCCTTCCGGGATCAACGGGATGAACGGCGAGCCTTGCGCGAAATTCACCCCGAGCACGCGAGTGCCCGTCTTGTCTTCTTCGGTGCGGCGCAATCCCAGCGTGAGCGTCAGCGCGTCAGTGAGTTCGTATTCGAACTGACCGTATACCGCCACTGATTTGGCAGTGAACGCGTAGCGCGAATCGAAGTTGAAGGTACCGAAGAAGAAGGTCTGCGGATTCAGTACCGATCCATCGTCCTTGAAGTAGTAGAGGCCGGCGACGTAGTTGAAGCGATCGCCGCTGCCGACAAGCTGCAGCTCCTGCGACTTCTGGTCGTACTCCGCATCACGCGCCGTGTGGGCGACTGGAACGATGCTGCCGTCGAGGTCGATCGCATCATCCCAGTTCATCTTGCGGTAGGCGCTGATCGACTTCAGCGTATGGCGGTCGTTGATGTTCCAGGTCAGCGTCAGCGAGTGACCGTCGACCTTCGATTTCTCGTAGGCGTCCAGGTCCAGCGCCGCCTTTTTCAGTCGGTGTTTGGTCGGCGTCATGCCCGGAATGCCGAGATCGCTGCGATAGAGCTGGTTCAGCGGCGGTTTCTGGTCGATATCGGTGGTGTCGAAGCGGTAGTCGGCCTCGAAGTTGTCGGTGAACGCCAGGTTCACTGCCAGACGAGCAGCAAAGTCGTCCTTCGACGCGGCTTCGCGCGTAGGGCCATTGACTACCTTCACCCAGCCATCGCGCTGCGCCGACTGCAGGCCGAACGATACGCTGGCGATACCCACGCGCGGCAGGTCCATCGCAACCTTTGTGGTGTGTGCACCGTAGTTGCCGAGGCTGATCGTCGCCGAGCCGCCGAACTCGCCGCTCGGTTTGCGCGTGACGAAGGACAGGGCGCCCGCGAGCGTGTTGCGGCCGTACAGCGTGCCTTGAGGTCCACGCAGCACTTCGATGCGCTCGACGTCGACCACGTCGAAGACCGATCCCAGTGATTTGCCGATGTACACCCCATCGACGTAGATGCCTACGGGCTGGTCCCAGTAAAGAGCCGGGTTCTGCTGCGCGCTGCCGCGGATCGCGATCTGCGAGGCGGTGGCGCTTCCGGGTGCCTTGCTGACCTGGATGTTCGGCGCGAGTCCGTGCAGGCTCTCGATATCGGTGAGCCCACGCGACTCGATCTGGTCGGCACTGAATGCGCTGATCGCGATCGGCACGTCCTGCAGGCTTTGCTCGCGCTTCTGCGCGGTAACCACCATTTCCTCGATTCCGCCGCCGTGACGCTCCTGCGCCAGTACGGCAGGCGATGTGAGCAGTTGCGAAATCGCCAGTGACAGCGCCAGGACGCCGTATCGTTCGAGTCGTCTGTGCATTTTCCGTATTCCCCTTGTTGCGGTGAAATTGTCTCCTCGAGGCGTCCTTGCCAGGGCGCGCATTGTGTTCGCAAGTGGCTGATGATTGCTGTGAAAATGTTCCTGCGATCCATGTTGCTGCGAACCGTGCCACGTGATTGGCTGCCGAGCGCGTTTGCACGGACTCGCGTGCCGGGTCCAGAATGCAGGCCCGGTGAAACACGGCCGTTGCATCCTGCAACGCCCGTGCTGGATGCGTCGAGGAGGCTGCAATGTCGATACCCCCCCATGCCGGTCTGTCCACCCGTTGCGTGCATGGGCACGCGTTCGACGACGCCCACGGCAGCGCGCTGCTGCCGGTCTACAACACCACGACCTTCGCTTTCCCGAGCACGGCAGATCTGCTCGACGTGATCGACGGCCGCAAGCCGGGCAGCCTGTATACGCGCTACGGGATGAATCCGAGCATCCAGGCGCTCGAACAGACGCTGGCCGGCCTCGAAGGTGCCGAGATGGCGTGGGCGTTCAGTTCCGGCATGGCGGCGGAAGCGGCACTGTTCCTTGCCCACGGGCGCGAGGGCATCGTATGTGTGGGCGATGCCTACGGTGGGACCATGGAGTTGCTGTCACGCCAACTGCCGCAGCTGGGGATCGGCACGCACCTGATTCTCGGCAGCGAGATCGGACGGCTCGATGCGCTGCTGGCTGGTGGGGCACGAATGGTATTCCTCGAGACGCCGACCAACCCGGTGCTCGAGCTGTTCGATATCGGTGAAATCGCGGCACTTGCGCACGCGCACGGCGCGCGCCTCGCGGTCGACAACACTTTCGCATCGCCGGTCAACCAGCGTCCGCTCGAGCTCGGGGCCGACTTCGTCGTGCACAGTGCGACCAAATACCTTGGCGGCCACAGCGATCTCACGGCCGGTGTGCTGATGGGCTCACGCGAGTTGCTGCTGCCGGTGTGGGACTGGCGCAAGAACCTCGGGTCGATGCCGGCTCCGGGAACAGCGGATCTGCTGATGCGCAGCCTGCGCACGCTGGTCGTTCGGGTACGCCAGCAGAACGCTTCCGCACAGGCGATCGCCGAGGCGATGGCGAGCCATCCGCGGGTGGCTCGCGTGCTCTACCCGGGGTTGCCGGGCTTTGCGGGTCACGAGCTCGCGAAGCGGCAGATGCACGGCTTCGGCGGCATGCTGACGATCGAGGTCACTGGTGATGGTGCTGTCGCATCGCGGGTTGCCGACCGCCTGCGCGTGTTCGCGCTGGCGCCCAGTCTGGGAGGTGTCGAAAGCCTGGTCACGCAGCCATGCACGACGACCCACCATGGTCTGAGTCCCGAGGAACGGGCGCGGCGCGGCATCAGCGATGCCATGTTGCGACTGTCGGTGGGGCTGGAAGATCCGGCCGACCTGATCGCGGATCTGCGTCAGGCGCTGGGCTGAGCCGCCAGTCTGCGTGCGCGGTGTCAACCGTGACGCCGGTTGTGCGTTGATGGAAGCGTGCCTGCAAATGGGCATTTGATGGTCAGGAATCGAGGGAGAAAATCGCATGATCGTACGCAATACCGTTACCCTGCTGGGCGCTGTCGTGCTCGCACTCGCTGGCTGCACCCCGTATCAGGGCCAGAACGAGGCGGCCGGTATGGTGGTCGGTGGGCTGCTCGGCGGTGCGGTGGGCTCGCAGATCGGCGGGGGGCATGGTCGTACTGCCGCAATCATCGCCGGGACGCTGCTGGGTTCACACGTTGGCAGCCGGATCGGAATCACGATGGACGAGGTCGACCGGCGCCATACGGCCGAGACGCTCGAAACCGTACGCACCGGCGTGCCATCGACATGGCGCAACCCCGACAGCAATACCCAGTACACGGTGGTCCCGACGCGGACCTACAGCAGCAACTCCATGCCGTGTCGCGAATACACGGTCGATGCGGTGATCGGCGGGCAGAACGAGAAGGTCTACGGTACCGCTTGCCGTACGGCCGACGGCAACTGGCAGGTGCAGAACTGAAATACCGACGACACGCCTTGTTGGCGTCACCACTTGCGGTGTGAATACGCGGCAGCCGCATTACTGGAAGCGGGCCTGCGCCGATCTGTCGGCGCGGGATCCGGTTCTGGCGAGTCTCATCGCACGCTATCCGGACGCCGTACTGGCCGATCGTGGTGATCCTTTCCAGACACTGGCGCGCGCGATCGTCGGACAGCAGATTTCGGTGAAGGCGGCCGACAGCATCTGGGAACGTTTTGCCGCGCGTTGTGCCAGCGTCAGCCCCGAAGTGGTCGCCAGGCTCGATGTGGGCGATCTCGGCGGCTGCGGCCTGTCGCAACGCAAGGTCGAGTATCTGCGTGATCTCGCGGGCCATTTCGACGATGGGCGCATCGACCCACAGTGCTGGCGGAGCATGGACGACGAGGCCGTGATCGCAGAGCTGATCGCGGTGCGCGGGATCGGTCGCTGGACTGCGGAAATGTTCCTGATCTTCGGACTGCGTCGCCCCGACGTATGGCCGGTCGATGACATCGGCCTGCAGCGTGCGGTAGGGATGTTCTATCAGGGTGGCGAGCGTCCGGGCGCGCAGACGCTGCGCGAGCACGGTGCGCGTCACGCGCCCTGGCGAACGGTGGCGACCTGGTATCTGTGGCGCAGCCTGGACCCGATGGTGGTTCAGTATTGATTCTTATCTGGACAAACGAAAGTCCGACGCGCTAAGGTTCACCCCGTCTTTTACGCCGTGGCGTGTCCTTATCGAACCGATGCCTGGACATTTGCAGACCCCGAATCGCCTCAGATTCTACCTGAGCCGGATGGCCGCTCGCGGATTCAGCGCCGACGAGGTGCTGTACGGCACGGGTCTCGACGCCACGCAGTTGCAGGAAAGCAACCGGCGCATTCTCACCGGGCAGTTCCGGCGGGTGATCCGCAACATGCTCGAGCTCACCGACGATCTCTACCTCGGCATTGCACTGGGCGAGGAGTTCAAGATCAGCAACCTTGGCATCCTCGGCTATGCGGCGCTGAGCGCTGCAAACCTGGCGCAGTCGAGTGAAGTGTTCGACAGGTACGGCTCGCTGAACGAACTGATCGTCAGTGCGCTCGGCCAGGTGCGTGATGGGCGCTGGCTGTTCGAGATGCGCGATGCATACATGCTGGGCGATCTGTTCCGCTTCGCCGTGGAGGAGTTCGTCAGTCGCACGATGGAACTCTCGTCGAGCCTGACCAACCGTGAATTCCCGGTGCTCGAACTGCGTCTGGCGTATCCGGAGCCGCCGGATCTGTCGGCTTACCGGCGTCGCTTCGCGTGTCCGATGCACTTCGATCAGCCGCAGAACGTGGTGTATTTCGACGCCGCGCGGCTGCAGGATCCGATCAGCCTGGCAAACGTCGAGGTGTTCAAGCTCTGCGAGCGACAGTGCCAGTTGCTGGTCTCGCAGAAAGAGGATACGGATCTGCTGTCGCGACGCATCCGTGACTACCTGGTCAAGAATCCGGGCTGCTTTCCGTCGCTCGATGATATGGCAGCACGCTTCAACCTCGGTTCGCGCACATTGCGGCGTCGGCTTGCGGCAGAGGGGCTCACGTACCAGCAGATACTCGATGACACGCGTTGCGAGCTCGCGGTGCAGTACCTGCAGCATACTGGCCTGACGCCGAAGGAGATCGGTTTCATCCTCGGTTACGGCAGCGTGTCGAACTTCCGGCGCGCCTTCAAGGCATGGACGGGCCACAAGCTCAGCGAATTCCGTGAATCCGAAGTCGTCGTCGAGCGGGCCGTGGTCCATCACCCCGCGAGCTGAGGAAAACCCCGTGGTTGTCGAGCACGAACCGGTTGCACTCACCCGTTACGCACACGGTGGGGGCTGTGGCTGCAAGATTGCACCGGCGCTGCTGCGCGAGATTCTCGGTGAATCGACGTTGAGTGCACTGGTGCCGACGGATCTGCTGGTCGGTAACGAGAGCAGCGACGATGCGGCCGTCTGGCGCCTGAACGACGAGCAGGCGATCGTCGCGACCACCGATTTCTTCATGCCGATCGTCGATGATCCCTTCGATTTCGGGCGTATTGCAGCGACCAATGCCTTGTCGGACATCTACGCGATGGGAGGCACGCCGCTGTTTGCGCTGGCGATCGTCGGCATGCCGGTCGACAAGCTGCCGCCGGCGGTGATCCGGGCGATCCTGCACGGTGGTGAGTCGGTGTGTCGGGAAGCGGGAATTCCGGTTGCCGGTGGACACTCGATCGACTCGCCGGAGCCGATCTACGGGCTGGTGGGAATCGGAGTCGTGCATCCTTCCCGCCTGCTGCGCAACGACAGCGCACGGCCGGGCGACGTGCTGCTGCTGGCAAAGCCGCTCGGTACCGGCGTGTTGTCGGCCGCGCTGAAGAAGGGAGCGCTCGACGCGGACGGCTATGCCGCACTGATCGCCTGCACCACGCAACTGAACCGTATCGGGGCGGCTCTGGCGCGCCTCGATGCGGTGCACGCAATGACCGACGTCACCGGTTTCGGCCTGCTGGGGCACACGCTCGAGATGGCGCGTGGTTCGGGCTGTCGCGTCCGCATCGAAGACGCGGCGCTGCCGTTCATTGCCGGAGTGCCCGAACTGGCAGAGCGCGGCTTCGTGACCGGGGCGTCGGCTCGCAACTGGCAGAGCTACGGCGCCGATGTGGTACTGCATGCCGGTTGCAGCGATACGCGACGTGCGTTGCTGTGTGATCCGCAGACCAGCGGCGGTCTGTTGATCAGTTGTGCTGCCGATGCAGCCAGAGAAATCGAGGTGTTGTTGAACGAGGCGGGCTTTCTGCAGGCAGCACGGATCGGGCAGGTGCTGCAAGCCGGCTCAGGCGCACTCGTCAGCGTCGTCTGAGCGCCAGCGCAGCCGCATTTCCAGTACCAGCGGTGCACCGGGGTGCACGATGGCTGGCTGTGAGTTCAGCGCATCGGGCGGTGCGGTCCACGG
>DAOLKH010000090.1:0-6814 GCA_035331685.1 Pseudomonadales bacterium | reverse complement strand
GCCCTTCCCGGGCTCGCAGGCGTATGCCGAAAGAAGAACTTTCATGCCTCGCCTATCCCCTTTGCCAGCGGCGCACGCGTAATGCGCCGACAGTTCCGCCTGTCCAGGTAAGCCAGCGTCCGCCGTTCAAGATCATCGACGATTGATTCCACATCGCGGGAGACGTCGACGATGGTCGCTGACGGCTCCTGGGCCGCCATGTCCTTGAGTGAGGAACGCTGATGCTCGATCTCGCTGATCGTGAGTTCCTGCTTGCGCGCATGGAGCATCTCTGCCGGTGCGTCGAGTACAAAAATTATCGCCGGTTGCGGTATTAGATGACCGTGATCCTGAACCTGTTGCGGCGCTGAGCCGGCATTCGTGTCTCCAGGCGCTGTCGCAAAACACCTTGAGCGCCCCGCGCCTGTTGACCGCGATTCTGGCTGCGTCGCAGACTGCGCACCGGACAACCACAACAGGAGCATTCGAAGATGGCCATCCACCACCGTGCAGGACTGGTGCGCTGTGTTCTCGCCGCAACCCTGACGTTATCCGCTGCGTCGTTGACGGCCGGCGTCACTGACATGAAACAGGGCAAGGGAGGCAGCGTGGTGCAGGGCGCGGCGGGCACCCAGGGATCGCAGGGCGACACCGGACTGCGCAAGTGCGCGCAGCCGCTCGGTGCCATTGCGGTCGTCGAACCGCAGGATTACGTGATGGCCTCGCTCGCACGTTTCAGTCTGCAGTCACCGACCAGCCTGATCCGTATGATGATCCAGCAGTCGAACTGCTTCATCGTCGTCGAGCGCGGCATGGGCATGCAGAACATGATGCAGGAGCGCGCGCTGGCGGACTCCGGACAACTGCGCTCGCGCTCGAACATCGGTCAGGGGCAGATGGTCGCGGCCGACTTCCTGCTGACTCCGTCGGTGGTGTTTTCCGATAACAACGCCGGTGCGGTCGGCGGTGCGATCGGCGGTCTGCTGGGTGGCAAGGCGGCTCTGATCGGTGGTCTGGTCGGTGGGCTCAAGTTCAAGGAGGCGCAGACCAGCATGCTGGTTGCCGACGCTCGCTCCGGTGTGCAGGTCGCGGCAGCCGAGGGGAGTGCACGCAAGGCCGACCTCGGGCTCGGTGCGTTCATGGGCGGTGGCGGCGGTGTCGGCGGTCTCGGTGGTTATGCCAGCACGGCCGAAGGCAAGGTCATCGCGGCGAGCCTCGCGGACAACTACAACAATATCGTCGGTGTCATCGAAGGCGATCCGAACCTGCGCCGCAACGTCGGCACGCTGGGGCAGGAGGCTGCCGCCGGCGGCAGCACGCAGGCCGGCGTCGGGGCAAATGAGGGTGACGTGATCTACCCGAAGATCGACAACGTGAAGCTCTTCGCCCAGCCCGCCGACGGTGCCAAGGTGGTCGCCGTGCTGCGGAAGTCCGACGAACTCGTCTACATGGGGCAGGAGAAATCCGGCTACCTGAAGGTCGAGGGCAGCATGGGCAGCGGCTGGGTGCGCAAGACGCTGACGATTCGCTGAACCGGATGGTCTGCGTCGCCTGATCCTGGGCGCAGGCCTCCTCCAGAGGCTGCCGCGAGACCCCTTCGGGCATTGCCATGATCGGCGAGCGACAACACCGGATGTTTTGCGCCCCCCCCCATTCATGCTGACGGGGGTGTCGTATCCATGCGCGTGCGGACCTGATCCCAGGGGCGAGCGGCGGCTCGCCCGTACGAGGGTCGTATCCAGGCCCGTGCGGATCTGATTCGCGCGTAGGTCGGCATTCATGCCGACGAGGTGGCGCCGTGTCGTTTGCCACGATCCCGACCAGTCGGCATGCGGTTCAAATTGCCAATACGTCAGGATTCTTGACGATTATTCGGGTGTTCGCTAGGCTTCGATCCGGGCGGGACGAGCGATTGGTCTCGCCACGCACCCGTCGCCACATGGAGAGGCAAAGGCATGGATTTCCGCTTTACACCGGAGGAGCAGCGGTTTCGACTGGAAGTGCGCCGCTTCATTGCCGATCACTGTCCGCGTGAACTCGCCGGCTACCACGAGATTCATGCCGAGCACGTACCGCTGGAAATGGAGTTCCTGAAGAAGATGGCAGCGAAGGGCTGGCTGGGCGCAGTGTTTCCCAGGGAATACGGCGGTCGTGGCGAAGGGCGCGTGCCGATGGCCGAATACATCCTGATCGACGAACTGCACCATGCGGATTTCGAAGGTGTCGCGCTCACGATCACCTATCTCGTCGGCATCATTGGCAACACGCTGTTGCAGGTTGGATCCGAGGAACTCAAGAAGGAGTTCCTGCCGCGGATGCTGAACGTCGACATCCGTTTTGCAATTGCCTACAGCGAGCCCGACGCCGGCAACGACATCGCCAGCATCCGCACGCGCGCCGTGGACGATGGTGACGATTTCATCGTCAGCGGGCACAAGCGATTCATCACCTGTGCGGATACTTCCGACTACATGTGGACGCTGGTTCGGTCCGAGCCGGGTACGGAGCGCCATCAGGGTCTCAGCATCCTGTTGATGAAATCCGACCTGCCGGGCATCACGATCCAGGTGTTCGAGATGATGAACGGCATCCAGACCTGCGAGGTCTACCTCGACGAGGTGCGTGTGCCGAAGCGCTACCTCGTCGGCGTGCGCGGCAACGGCTGGCGCTACCTGATGGAGGCCCTGTCGCGCGAGCGCATGACGATGATCAACTTCAAGGCGGTCAGCGAACCCTTCGAAAGGCTGGTGCAGTGGGCGCGTACCGCCGAGATGGATGGAGAGGCGCTGGCGGCCGATCCGGTGGTGCGCCAGTCGCTCGCGAACATGCACGTGAAGATCGCCGGCGGCAAGATGCTGCAGCTTGTTGCAGGTGCCCGCGCGGCCGACAAGAACTACGTTCCAACGCTTGAGGCCGCCGCCTGCAAGATGTATCGGGCGATGCTGAGCTGGGAAAAGGCGACGCTTGCCCTCGATATCATGCGTTCGCACGGATTGCTGACCGCAGACAGCCCGGATGCGCCACTCGATGGCTGGTGGGCGGCTGAGTACGGCTGGGCCGGACACGAGCTGTCGGGCGGCGGTGGCATGGACCTCAACCGCAAGATCATCGCGCAGCAGGGCCTCGGCCTGCCGCGCTGGTCCAACTGAACGCACGGAGGATACAGGTGGACGTCAAGCTCAGTGACGAGCAGCAGATGATGGTCGATGTGGCCCGCGAATTTCTCCAGGCGGTATGCCCGCTCGATACCGTGCGTGCGTGGGAGAAGCTCCCGACGGGCTATTCCGTGCCGGTCTGGAAACAGATGGCCGAAATGGGCTGGACCGGTGCCATTTTCCCCGAGAGCCACGGCGGGATGGGCTTCGGCAAGCTCGACCTCACGCTGTTGATGAAGGAAATGGGGCGGGTGGCCCTGCCGAGCCCGTTCGTTTCCACGGTATTGCTCGCGGGCTGTACGGTATTGAATGGCGGCAGCGAACAGCAGAAGCAGCAGATCCTTCCCGAAATCGCTGCAGGCAATCTGCTGCTGTCCTTCGCCCTCGGCGAATCCAGCGCACAACCGGATGCCGCGACCGTGCGCACCAGCGCACGGCGTGTCGGGGATGACTATGTGCTGAACGGCAGCAAGCATTTCGTCGAATTCGCCGAACAGGCGGACCGCATGGTGGTCGTCGCGCGCACCAGCGAGTCGGACAGTCCAGAGTCCGGATTGACGGTCTTCCTCGTCGATGCGAAGGCACCGGGCATCGAGTATGTGCCGCTCAGCACGCTGGCCGTGCAGCCGCAGGCGAAGGTGCTGCTGAAGGACGTCAGGGTTGCTGCCGGCGATGTCATCGGGCGAGTCGATCATGGCTGGGAGATCGTCGATCCGGTGATCCAGGCGGCAACCGCGATCGTCTGCGGCTACATGAGCGGCATTGCAGAGGGGGCGCACGAGCTGGGGCTGCAGTATTCGAAGGAGCGCGAGCAGTTCGGCCAGCCGATCGGAGCCTTCCAGGCGATCCAGAACTACCTGGCCACTGCCTGGGCCAAGAACCTCATGGGCGAGTACCTGAGCTATTACGCGGCCTGGCTGATCGACAACGACCTGCCGAGTCGGGAGGCAGTGTCCACGGCGAAGGCTTTCGTCGGCTATTCCGCCGTCGAGGCAACGCAGCTTGCGACGCAGCTTCACGGCGGGTTGGGTGCCACGGTCGACGCGCGCACCACGCCTTATCTGCGCTGGGCCAAGCAGCTGCAGCAGACGCTCGGCAATTGCCAGTACCACGAGAAGATCGTTGCCAGCGAAATCCTCGACAGGGATCCGTTGCAACTGGATGAAAAACACGCAATCGCTCTGAGCTAGGAGAGCCGCATGCCACTGCCACCCGTGATTGACACCCGCTTTGATGAGATCGAACTCGGGCACGAGATTCCCGCGATCAGCATCGGGCCGCTGAGTCACACGCAATTCATCTTCATCGCGTCGTCGCACCATGACTGGTATCCGGCGCACCACGATGTCGAATACGCCCGCGACCAGGGGCTGCCGGACATCTTCATGAACGCGACCTGGCAGCACGGCATGTTCCAGCGCCTGCTCTGTGCGTGGGCGGGTCCGAACGCGATTCCGCGACGCATCCGTTACCGCATGGGGCGTCCGATCGTGCGCTTCGATACCGTGCACGCGCGCGGCGTGGTGACCGGCAAGCGGATCGAAAACGGCGAGAAGCTGATCGATCTGGATATCTGGCTCGACAAGCAGGACGCCGACAAGGTCACCGTCGGCACCGCCGTCGTCGTGCTTGCTGCCTGAGGAGAAACGCGTGAGCAATGCAGTTTATGAGACCGACCCCGCGGGCTACGTCTACCGCATCGGCAGCGAAGAAGAAGGCATGCAGTGGATCGGGCGCGAGTCCGAATCGATCGAGCAGCCCTACCCGATCGACGTCGAACACATCGAACACTTCGCCGAGGGCATCCAGGATCCGAACCCGCTGTACTGGAGCGAGGAGTTCGGCCGTCAGACGCGCTGGGGTGGTCGCATCGCGCCGTGGGGCGTGATCGTGCTGACCAGCGAGCACAAGGTGTGGCGCCCGCAGTGGATGGAACAGAAACCGGAAGTGGGCACCTTCTTCATGACCGTGCCGTTGCCGGGGAACCGGCTGCTGGCGACCAATTACGAGATCGAGTGCTTCGCACCGTTGCGCCCGGGCGATCGCGTGTTCAAGCAGGAGCTGCTTGAGACGATCGTACCCAAAACCTTCCGCGTCGGTGTCGGGCACCAGGTCACGGTCAAGGCATTTTTCCGCAACCAGAACGGCGATCTGTGCATCACCGACAGCCGTACCGTGTTCCGCTACCGCGCCGGTACCGGTGCGGGTTACGACGTCTCGCGCTGAACGGAGCCCGCGGCATGGATCTGCAACGCAAGGCAGCCATCGTCGGCATCGGTGCGACCGAGTTCTCCCGCGATTCCGGGCGCAGCGAACGCCGACTCGCCGTCGAGGCCGTGCTGGCGGCACTTGCCGATGCGGGCGTCTCTGCCGACGAAGTCGATGGCCTGGTCGGCTCGGATTACGACGACACGAATCAGCTCGACATCATCAACGCACTGGGCCTGCGCAACATCGCTTCCTACGCCACGATTCCGCACGGAGGTGGCTCACCGTGCGGTGTCACCGCACATGCTGCGATGATGGTGGCCTCGGGAGTGTGCCAGTACGTGGTGGCCTACCGCTCGTTGAACGAACGCTCGGGACACCGCTACGGCAACCCCGAGGTGCAGGCGACCTTTCCCTGGGTGCATGGGTTGCATGTGCCGTACGGTCTGGTCGTTCCCGGCGAATGGACCGCAATGCACGCACGCCGGCGCATGATCGAGTTCGGTGACACCCGCGAGCAGTGGGCCGAGGTGCCGGTGGCTTTCCGTGCGCATGCCAATCGCAATCCGCTTGCGATGCAGTACCGCAAGCCGCTGTCGCGCGAGGACTACCTGGCGGCGCCGATGCTTGCCGAGCCGCTGTGTCGCTTCGACTATTGCCTGGAGACCGACGGTGCCGTCGCCTATGTGGTGACCTCGGCCGAGCGGGCCAGGTCGCTGCAAACGACACCCGCCTATATCCATGCCGCCGTGCAGGCCACGGGTTTTCCGATCTGGTACCAGACGAACTACTACCGCGACTCGCTGACCACCGGCGACGAAGCCGTGGCGACGGCAGCCAGGCTGTGGAAGACGAGTGGCCTGACGCCGCGCCATATCGACGTGGCGCAGATCTATGACCATTTTGCGCCGCTGGTGCTCACTTCGCTCGAGGACTACGGTTTCTGCAACAAAGGCGAGGCGGCTGCCTTCGTGGGCGATGGACGGATCAGGCCGGGCGGCGAACTGCCGCTGAATACCGCTGGCGGCCTGTTGTCGGAAGGTTATATCCACGGCTGGAACCTGATCCTCGAAGGGGTGCGCCAGATCCGTGGCACCTCGACTGCGCAGGTCAAGGACGCGGAGTTTTCGCTGGTGACCAGCGGTTGGGGCGCACCGACCAGCGCGCTCATTCTGTCGAGGTGATACGTCATGAACCAGCAGATGCCGCCCGTACCTCGCCCGTTGCCACAGATCGATCCGGACCACCTGCCGTGGTGGGAAGGATTGCGTCGCCACGAATTGCTGGTACAGGAGTGCCCCGCCTGCAAGCGTTGTGTGTTCCCGCCACAACCCGCCTGCCCGCATTGCCGTTCGCTCGAGCGCGGCTGGCGTCGTTCGAGCGGGCGCGGCAAGGTGTACAGCTGGGTAACGGTGCATCGGGCATCGCACCCCTGGTTTGCAGACAGGATTCCCTATGCCGCCGTGCTGGTG
>DAOLKH010000089.1:0-6869 GCA_035331685.1 Pseudomonadales bacterium | reverse complement strand
TGTCGCGACGCCGCAGGGACAGTCCGAAATCGAGCGTGCGATCGACATCGATGGGCGGCTGGCGCTGGTCGGGAAGGGGGTCTACGCAGTGACCTACCAGGGAAAGGTGGGTGGACTCGATACCGCGAACGGTCGTCCGTTGTGGGCTCGCGACGCTTCGAGTTTCAGCGGCGTGGGTGCTGGTTTCGGCAACATCTACGTGTCGGAAACCAGCGGTACCGTGAGTGCCTACGAAGCTGCCGGTGGTGCGCTGCGCTGGCAGAACGACCAGTTCGCGCGCCGCTCGCCGGGTACTCCGGTGGCGGTTGGCAGCTACGTGGCCGTGGCGGATTTCGACGGCTACGTGCACCTGCTGTCGCAGGTCGACGGACATGTCGTGGGACGCGTGCGTGCCGACTCTGCCGGTGTACGTGCCGACATGGTGGCCGCTGGCGACATGCTGTATGTCTACGGCAACAGCGGCGACCTGAAGGCGTTTCGCGTTGGTTCGCGCTGAGTCCGCCCGCACATGGTTCCGGTGATTGCGCTGGTCGGGCGGCCGAACGTCGGCAAGTCGACGCTGTTCAATCGCCTCACGCGCAGTCGCGATGCGCTGGTCGCCAACATTCCCGGGCTCACGCGCGATCGCCAGTATGGCGAGTTCCACGCCGACGGACGGCGTTTCATCGTCGTCGACACCGGTGGCTTGAGTGGGCAGGAAGAGGGGATCGACAGCGAAATGGCACGCCAGTCGCTGGCTGCGATCGCGGAATGCGATCTTGCGCTGGTGCTGGTCGACGCGCGCGCCGGAGTGACGCCGGCAGACCAGCGGATCCTCGCGTTGCTGCGAACGAGCGGCAAGCCGTTCCTGTTGGTGGTGAACAAGATCGACGGCACCGACGAGCCGCTCGCGAGTGCCGAATTCCACGAACTTGGCGCCCCGGAGCTGATTGCCGTCAGTGCAGCTCATGGGCGCAACATGGGTCGGCTCGAACGGGCGTTGCTCGCGGCCCTTCCACAGCCGGGGGTGCCGGAAGAAGAGGCAGAGCCGGAGGCAGACGCTCGTGTGCGCGTCGCGGTGGTCGGGCGACCGAATGTAGGCAAGTCCACGCTGGTCAATCGCATCCTCGGTGAGGAGCGTGTGGTGGTCTTCGATCAGCCGGGTACCACACGCGACAGCATCTATATCGATTTCGAGCGTGGTGATACACGCTACACCCTGATCGATACGGCGGGGTTGCGACGCCGGCGCAGCGTGCACGAAACGGTAGAGAAGTTTTCCATCGTGAAGACCCTGCAGGCGATCGCCGATGCCAACGTGGTGCTGGTGCTGATCGATGCGCAGGAAGGGCTGGTCGAGCAGGACGTGCACCTGCTCGGGCACGTGATCGACAGTGGCCGCGCGCTGATCATTGCCTGCAACAAGTGGGATGGCCTGCCGGCGGATCGCAAGGCGGCGCTGAAAAACGAGCTCGACCGGCGGCTTGCGTTTGCAGACTTCGCCGAAGTGCATTTCATCTCGGCACTGCACGGTTCGAACGTGGGGCAGCTCTATGCGGCGATCGATCGTGCGTGGGCCTCGGCACAGCGCAAGTTGCCGACCAACCGGCTGACGGCGATTCTCGAGTCTGCAGTGGCCGCGCATGCGCCGCCGCTGGTGCGCGGACGCCGGATCAAGTTGCGCATGGCGCATCCCGGTGGCAGCAATCCGCCACTGATCGTGATCCACGGCAACCAGACCGAAGACGTTCCGGAGCACTATCGGCGCTACCTCGAAAACGTCTATCGTCGCGAACTGGCGCTGGTCGGCACACCGTTGCGAATCGAGTTCGTCACCGGCACCAACCCGTTCGCCGGTCGGCGCAACACGCTGACGCCACGCCAGGAATACAAGCGCAAGCGTCTCATGCAGCACGTCAGGAAGAGCCGGCGCTGAATCTGGCTGTAGGCTGCTGCGGCGCGAATGGCAGCCGTCTCTGACGGCTTTGTCATTTGCGACTGTTCTTCTGCGTCGCTTATGCTTCGGCGGCGTGCAATCCGTCCGGAGTCGTTCCATGCCTGCCAGGCACTTCAACATCGCCGACCTGTTCGAGATCGTCGCCGACGCTGTCCCCGAGCGCGAGGCGCTGGTATGCGGGGCGGCGCGCCTGAGTTACGCGGACCTCGACCGGCGTGCGAACCGGCTGGCGCATTACCTGCAGGCGCAGGGTATCGGTGTCGGTGACAAGGTGGGCCTTTACCTGCACAACTGCAACGAATACCTGGAAGGCATGCTCGCCTGTTTCAAGATCCGTGCCGTGCCGGTGAACGTCAATTTTCGCTATGTCGACGAAGAGCTCGTACACGTCTTCGGCAACTCGGACATGGTCGGCTGCATCCACCATCGCGAATTCGTGCCACATATCGCGGCGGTGCGTGCTGCCGTACCACGCCTGCGCGTACTGATCAGCGTCGACGACGATACCGGGTTCGATCGGGATTCCATCGGTGCGCTCGCCTACGAGAATGCCGTTGCGAGCGGGGCCGAGACGCGGGGTTTCGCGGAACGTTCCGACGATGACCTGTTCCTGCTTTATACCGGCGGCACCACCGGCATGCCCAAGGGTGTGATGTGGCCACACAAGGCCGTGTTCTTCGCGGCGATGGGAGGCGGCGGCCACTTCCATCCGGCCGGCCCGATCACGACACCCGAAGAGATCGCGGTGCGCGCGAAGGAGGGGTTCGTCGTGATCGGCCTGCCGCTCGCGCCGCTGATGCACGGTGCATGCTGGTGGTATGCGTGCATCCAGTTGCTGGCCGGCAGCAAGGTAGTGCTGAACCCCGCGCACTCACTGGTTGCCGAGGATGTATGGGATCTGGTCGAGCGTGAACGCGTGAATGCGATCTCCATCGTCGGCGACGCGATGGCAATCCCGTTGCTCGATGCGCTCGAGCGCAACCCCGGGCGCTGGGATCTGGGCTGCATATTCAACGTGGGTTCCGGAGGCGCGGTATTCTCCGAGTCGAAGCAGGCGCGTTTCCGTGAGCATTTCCCGAACGTTCTGATCACGAATTCCTTCGGATCTTCCGAAGGTGGCCAGATGGGCATGGACAACGGTCAGCGACGCAGCGATGCCGAAAACGGGCTCGGCAACGTGAGTCGCACGCCGTACATGGACGTGATCGTCGAGGAACAGAGCCGGCACGCAGGCCCCGGAGAATCCGGAATCTTTGCGCGCAGCGGACATATTCCGATCGGGTACTACAACGACGCGGAAAAAACGGCCAGAACCTTTGTCGAGGTCGAGGGTAGACGCTGGCTGCTCACCGGTGATGCGGCGCGTCTCGAGCCCGACGGTTCGATCACCGTTTTCGGTCGCGGGTCGAACTGCATCAACAGTGGGGGCGAGAAGATCTTCCCGGAGGAGGTCGAGCAGGCGCTGAAGAACCATCCCGACGTATTCGACGCGCTGGTGGTCG
This sequence comes from Pseudomonadales bacterium, assembly GCA_035331685.1. GTDB lineage: Bacteria > Pseudomonadota > Gammaproteobacteria > Pseudomonadales > UBA5518 > UBA5518. The sequence continues at coordinate 3,431 of DAOLKH010000089.1, read as the reverse complement.
GCACTCCGGACGAGCGCTGGGGGCAAAAGGTCACTGCGGTGGTGTCGGTGCGCGATGGTCGCCGGCCGACGCTGGAGGAACTGCAGAACGCGGCGCGTGTGCATATCGCCGGTTACAAGTTGCCGCGCGAGCTTCACGTCATTGACGAGATACCGCGCCAGCCGAGCGGCAAGCCGAACTATGTGCGGGCGCGCGAGATCGCGCTTGCGGGAGCGCACCGCGCTCCCTGAGAAACCTGATTCCGCCATCGTCAGATCATCGATACGGGAAGTCCGCATGGAACAGCTCAGCATCAGCACCGGCAGTTGCATCGTCGAACGCGACGCGCACACGCTGGTCGTCACACTGAATCGCCCCGAGGCGAAGAATGCCTTCAATCCGCCGATGCTGGTCGGCATGTATCGCGCGTGGCGGCTGCTGGAGAGCGACGATACGCTGCGCTCGGCCGTGCTGACGGCGCGCGGCGACACCTTCTGTGCCGGCATGGACCTGAAGGCCGGACCTGAAGGCGGCGAGGATGCAGCCGAGATCCAGGCACTGATGCAGGAGATTCCGAATCTCCACTGGCAGGCGTTGCTGCGTGACAATCGCCCTGCCAAGCCGTTGCTGCTGGCGGTCGAGGGTTATGCGCTCGCGGGTGGCACCGAAATCCTGCAGGGCACGGACATTCGTGTGGCTGCCGAAGACGCGGTATTCGGTGTCACCGAGGTGGCGCGTGGCCTGTACCCGATGGCGGGTTCGACGATACGCCTGCGACGCCAGATTCCGTACTGCATTGCCGCCGAGATCCTGCTGACCGGTCGCCACGTGACGGCGTGCGAAGCACTCGACTGGGGCCTGATCAACCGCATCGTTCCGAAGGGCAAGGCGCTCGATGAAGCACTGGCGATCGCGGCACAGATCGCCGCAAACGGTCCGGTTGCCGTCAGGGCAGTCATGCAGTCGCTGCGCGAGCACGAAGAGTGCCTGCCTGAAGCGGAGGCGATGCAGCGTTCGGATGCGCTCGGCTGGCCGGTGTTTGCGACCGAGGATGCACGTGAAGGCATGCGCGCGTTCAAGGAGAGGCGTGCAGCGCAATTCAAGGGCCGCTGATGCGGCAAGACACGGAAACGAGTCGATCGGGAAGAAATCGGAGTAAAGGTACATGACACAGATCGAAGTCGCTGACTGCATGCAAAGGTCGCTGGGTTTCGACGATGCCGTGCGTGCACGACGCTCGGTACGTGGATTCCGGCCGGATCCGGTGCCGCAACCGTTGCTGGAACATGTCTTCGAGCTCGCCAATCGCGCGCCGTCGAACTGCAACACCCAACCGTGGTTCAGCGTGGTGTTCGGTGGTGCAGCCTGCGAGCGCCTGCGCCGCGCCTTCACGACCGGCTTTGCCAGCGGCAAGGTGTCGATGGATTTTCCGTACGCCGGCCAGTACCAGGGTGTGTACCAGGAGCGGCAGTACGATGCCGCGGCAAGGCTCTATACGGCGATGGGCATTGGACGCAGCGACAAGGCCGCACGTGGCGCCGCATTCATGCGCAACTTCGTTTTTTACGATGCCCCGCACGTCGCATTCGTGTTCATCCCCGACTGGGCAGGACTGCGCGAGGCCGCAGATGCCGGCATGTATGCGCAGACATTGATGCTGGGGCTGGCAGCGCACGGGATCGGCAGTTGTCCGCAGACGGCGCTCGGTTTCCTCTGCGACGAGGTTCGCGCCGAGGCGGGAATCGATCCCTCGTGGAAGCTGCTGTTCGGCATTTCCTTCGGCTACGAAGACACGACCACACCGGCCAACGAGTGCCGGCTTGGACGGGCTGGGCTCGAGGACAGCGTGCGTTTCGTGAGCTGAAGAGAGCGCCCCACGGCGCTGCGATCTTTCTGACCCCTCAGCGCACGAGCTTCAGCGTACGCATGCACACCATCGCGTAGAACAACGGTACGAAGAAGATCGCGAATACCGTCGCTGCCAGCATGCCACCGATCACTCCGGTACCGATCGCGTTCTGCGCTCCCGAGCCGGCGCCGGTGGCGATCGCGAGCGGCAGTACGCCGAACATGAAGGCCAGCGAGGTCATCAGGATCGGGCGCAGGCGGATGCGACAGGCCTCCAGCGTTGCTGTCAGCAGATCCACACCCTGTTGCTGGCGCTCGATCGCGAACTGCACGATCAGGATCGCGTTCTTTGCCGACAGGCCGATGGTGGTCAGCAGGCCGACCTGGAAGTAGACGTCGTTGTCGTGCCCGGTCAGCGTCGCGGCAAGCAGTGCTCCGACGACGCCGAGCGGAACCACCAGCATGACCGAGGCCGGTATCGACCAGCTTTCGTAGAGTGCTGCCAGGCAGAGAAATACCACCAGCAGCGACAGCGCGTAGAGTCGTGGCGCCTGCGCACCGGATTGCTGCTGCTGCAGCGATACGCCGGTCCACTCGAAGCCGATTCCCTCCGGTAGTTCTGCGATGAGTTTCGCGATTCTGTCCATCGCCTGGCCGGTGCTGACTCCGGGTGCCGCCTGCCCCTGGATTTCCACCGCGGGCACGCCGTTGTAGCGGGTCAGTCGCGGCGATCCGCTCGTCCAGTGTGCCGAAGCGAAGGCGCTGAACGGCACCATCTGCCCGCGCGCGTTGCGTGCATGCCACTTGCCGATATCCTCGGGTTGCATGCGCGCACTGATATCGCCCTGCACATAGACCTTCTTTACGCGCCCACGGTCGATGAAGTCGTTGACGTAACGCCCGCCCCACGCCGTCGACAGCACGTCATTGATGTCCGCAATCGACAATCCCAGGGCGCTGGCCTTCTGCTGGTCGATGTCGAGCTGTAACTGCGACGTGTCTTCGAGACTGTTGGGGCGTACGCCGCGCAGCAATGGATCACGGGCTGCGGCGTCGAGCAGACGGTTGCGGGCGTCCATGAGTGCATCGTGTCCGAGCCCGACGCGGTCCTGCAGATACAGCACGAAACCGGTGGCTTCACCGAGTTCGCGTATCGGCGGTGGCAGCAGCGGCAGCACGATCGCATCGGGCAGGGCGCCGAAGGCCTTGCGCGCACGTTCGATCATCGCCTGCGCGCTCTCGCCGGGTTTCTTGCGCTCGTCCCACGGCCGCATCTCGATGAATGCCTGTCCCGCGTTCTGTCCGGACCCCGCATAGCTGAAGCCGGCCGCTGTGAAGATCATGGTGACCAGTCCTGCTTCCTCCTCTCGAAAATAGCGTGCCACTTCGGCCATCGTCTTCAAGGTCCGCTCCTGACTCGCTCCCGGAGGGAGCTGCACGACGGTGAAGATGAAGCCGCCGTCTTCCTCGGGCAGGAACGAGGTGGGCAGCCGGATGAACAGCAGCGCCAACGCCAGCAACAGTGCGCCGTAGAGCAGCAGGTAGCGCAGGCCGCGACGCCAGATGTGACCGATCGCGGCCTGGTAGCGCGCGGTGGCCGCAGC
>DAOLKH010000088.1:4019-6870 GCA_035331685.1 Pseudomonadales bacterium | reverse complement strand
CAGCACCTGGGTGTCGTATCGACGCGCCAGCGCGATGGCTGCGCGCAGCGTCTGCGCGTCATCGACCGGCGAGATGCCGATGCTGGATCCCTCACTGGCCGGCTTCACGAACAGGCGCGGCCCGAGGCGGGCACTCAGCGCCGCATAGTCCGCCGCGTCGTCCCCGACCAGCGCAAAGTCCGGCGTGGCGACACCCTCTGCCTGCCAGAACCGCTTGCAACGCAATTTGTCCATTGCCAGCGCGCAGGCGAGCACACCGCTCCCCGTATAACTGATTCCCAGCGTCTGCAGCGCTCCCTGCATGGCGCCGTCTTCACCGCCCCGTCCATGCAGCGCTATGAACGCATGCGCCACACCGGCATCGACCAGACGCTGCACGACATCGGCGCCAACATCGAGCGCCAGCACCCCGCCCAGCCGTCGCTCGAGCGCCGCGTGCACAGCCCGCCCGGAGGCGAGCGATACCTCGCGCTCCGCCGACGTGCCGCCCATCAGCACTGCCACCGGTCCGCGCAGCGCTGCGGTATCGATCGTGAAGCTCCTCATGCCCGCCTCCCGCCTCGAGTGGCCCACTCGACGACGGCTCCGACCAGCCTGCCGACGCTGCCCGCTCCCTGCAGCAGCAGGAAATCGTTTGGCCTGAGCACCTGCTCCAGCAGCTCGAGCACGTCTTCGGGTCGCTCGATGAAGATCGGATCGATGCGTCCGCGCTGGCGGATGCTGCCACTGAGACTGCGGCCATCGGCGCCCGGCAACGGATCCTCACCTGCCGGATACACCTCGAGCAGCAGCAGCACATCGACCTGCGACAGCACGCGCACGAAGTCTTCGTAGAGTTCGCGTGTGCGCGAATAGCGGTGTGGCTGGTACACCATCACCAGGCGCCGCTCCGGCCAGCCGGCGCGCACCGCTGCCAGATTTGCCGCAACTTCGGTCGGGTGATGCCCGTAATCGTCGACCAGCAGGAAGCTGCCGCCGGCACACGGAAGTTCGCCGTGCGATTCGAACCGTCTGGCCACGCCCTGGAAATTCGCCAGACCGCGCACGATGGCCTCGTCAGCGACACCCTCGTCGCTGGCCACTGCCACCGCGGCCGTCGCGTTCAGCGCATAGTGGCGCCCGGGCAGGCCAAGGTGCAGATCGAGCGCGGCACGCCCGCCGGGGCGCAGCACCCGGAACCGCGAACTGGCTCCATCCTGCCGGTAATCACGCAGGCGATAGTCGGCGGATTCCGATTCGCCATAGGTCAGGACCTGGCGCGTCACCTCCGGAATGATCGAGGCCGCTGCCGGATCATCGATGCACACCACGCACATGCCATAAAAGGGCAGGTTGTGCAGGAACTCCACGTAGGTGCGCTTCAATCGCTCGAAATCGCCGCCATAGGTCCCCATGTGGTCGGCGTCGATGTTCGTGACCACTGCCACCATCGGCTGCAGGTGCAGGAACGAGGCATCGCTCTCGTCGGCCTCGGCGACCAGATAGCGGCTGTCGCCCAGACGTGCATTGGCCTGCACGCTGTTCACGCGTCCGCCGATCACGAACGTGGGGTCGAGTCCTGCCTCGGCGAAGATCGCGGCGATCATGCTCGTGGTGGTGGTCTTGCCGTGGGTACCCGCAATCGCGATGCCGTGGCGAAAACGCATGATCTCGGCAAGCATCTCCGCGCGCGGCACCACCGGCACGCGACGTTCACGCGCGGCGACGATCTCGACGTTTTCGGAAGTGATCGCGCTCGAGGCAACCACTACATCCGCGCCGGAAATATTCGCAGCGCGATGACCGATGTGCACTTCGATGCCAAGCGAGCGCAGACGATCGATCACCGCCGATGCTGCCGTGTCGGAACCGGAGACGCGGTAGCCCTGATTGCACAGCACCTCGGCGATCCCGCACATCCCCGAGCCGCCGATACCGACAAAATGGATATGCCTGATGCGACGCATCCCGGGAACCGGCGTGTGATGCTGCCCGCTCATCGTGCAATCTCCAGACATGCGGTGGCGACGCGCAGCGCGGCGTCAGGCTTTGCAAGTGAACGGGAACTAAGCGCCATCGCGAGCAGCTCTGGGCGCGCTGACCCGAGACGCTGCAGTTCCGCCGCCAGCCAGGCTGGCGTGAAGTCACGCTGTGTCACTGCGATCGCCGCACCCGCAGCTGCGAGCCAGCGCGCATTCGCACTCTGGTGATCGTCGATCGCCGTGGGCAGTGGCACCAGCACCGCCGCCAGCCCCGCAGCCGCAAGCTCGCTGATGGTGAGCGCCCCGGCGCGGCACACGACCAGATCGGCCCATGCGTACGCTTCCGCCATATCGTCGATGAATGCACTGGTGCGTGCCTCCACGCCTGCCTCGCGATAGCGTTCGGCGCAGGCCGGAAGCTCCTGCGCACCGCACTGGTGCCATACCTCGGGGCGCTGCGCAGCGTCGATCAGCGCCAGTGCAGCCGGCAGGGTTTCGTTCAGCACGCGCGCTCCCTGGCTGCCGCCGACGATCAGCAGCCGCAGCGCACCCTGACGCCCTGCAAGACGCTGCCCGGGGGGCGGCAGGCTCGCGATCGCTGCACGCACCGGATTGCCGACGAACTGCGCGCGCGGATTCCCGGCGAACGGCCCCGGCAACCCGAGCAGGATGCGTTGCGCCAGGCGTGCCAGCAGGCGGTTCGTGGTCCCTGCGATCGCGTTCTGCTCGTGCACCACGACCGGCACGCGCAGCAGCCACGCCGCCAGGCCGCCCGGACCGGCGACGAGCATGACGAATCGGGCCGCATCGCGCGGCTGCTGGCGGGCGGCTCGACGCTGGCCACCCTGGCGAGCTTCTTCGGCTTCGGTCTGCTGCTGGCCTTCACCCCC
>DAOLKH010000088.1:2788-4009 GCA_035331685.1 Pseudomonadales bacterium | reverse complement strand
GACCGGCGACGAAACCGCCGGTGCCGAGGACGCAGGACGGACGCAACCTCCACAGCAGGCGCAGTGCCTGCACCACGGCACGCAGCAACCGCAGCGGCAGCAGCAGTTGCTCGCGGTGACGCTTGCCGCGCACACCGCTGGTGTCGAGGAAGTCCAGCGCAATGCCGGCCGCCGGCACCAGCCGTGCCTCCATGCCGCTGCGGGTTCCCAGCCAGTGCACCCGCGCTCCGCACGCAACGAGTTCTGCCGCTGCGGCAAGCCCGGGGAACACATGCCCACCGGTGCCGCCGCCGGTGATCAGCACCAGAGGCTGCTCAGGCATGACGCAGCCTCCATGGCGATGGTGCAGGCGCCGCAACCGGTGCGATACGCAGTTCGCGCTCGATGCGCAGCACCAGCCCCATCATTGCGAACAGGATCAACAGGCTGCTGCCACCGTAGCTGAGGAACGGCAAGGTCAGGCCCTTGGTGGGCAGCAGGCCCGCATTGACGCCGATGTTGATGAACACCTGTGCTGCGACAAGCAGCGCAATGCCGAAACACACATAGGCCTGGAACGGCTGCTGGCGCCTTGCCGCCTCGCTGCCGATGCGCATGATGCGCGCCACCAGCGCCGCGAACAGCGCGATCAGCACCATGCAGCCGATCAGTCCGAGTTCCTCGGCGATGATCGCGAACACGAAGTCGGTGTGCGCCTCCGGCAGGTAGAACAGCTTCTGCACGCTGTTGCCGAGCCCGACGCCGAACACCTCGCCACGACCGAAGGCAATCAGGGCCTGCGTAAGCTGGTAGCCGCCGCCAAACTGCTCCGACCACGGGTCGAGGAAGGTGATCAGGCGCTGCACACGGTACGGGGACAACACCGCCACGACTGCGGCGCCACCGAGGGCGGGCAACAGCAGCACGCCGAACTGCAGCAGGCGTACCCCGCCGAGGAACAGCATCGCCATTGCCGTGCCGCTGATCACCACCGCCGCACCGAAATCGGGCTCGAGCAACAGCAGCAGCACCACCACGCCGAGCAGGCCGAGCGGCTTGAACATCCCGCTCCAGCGGCTCTGCAGCTCATGCTGGCGCCGTGTCATGTAGCCTGCGAGATAGACGATGAAGAACAGCTTCATCAGCTCGGAGGGTTGCAGGTTGAGCGGACCCACAGCGATCCAGCGCGTCGCACCGTTGACCTCGCGACCAATGCCGGGAACCAGCACCAGCGCGAGAACG
>DAOLKH010000088.1:0-2778 GCA_035331685.1 Pseudomonadales bacterium | reverse complement strand
CCGCCACAAGCAGCCACGAACCCGCGTGCTCCCACAGCCGCACCGGCAACTGCAGCGTCAGCCACAGCGCGCCCGTTCCCAGCACCAGATAGATCGCGTGGCGGACGATGTGATAGAAGGGATCACCGTACTGTTCCGCGGCGTAATCCATCGACGCCGAACCCATCATCACGAAACCTGCTGCCGACAGCGCCACCACCAGCACGAGCAGCTGACTGTCGAGGCTGCCGGCGCGGCGGATCAGTACGGCTTCGGTCTGTGTCGACTGCATCTCAGCCCGCGCCTCCACCCGCGAGTGCCTGCACGGCACGTGCAAATGCGTCGCCGCGCTCTTCGAAGTCACGAAACATGTCGAAACTGGCGCATGCCGGAGAGAGCAGCACGATATCGCCCGTCTGCGCGAGGCCGCGTGCCACGCTGACCGCCGCATCCATGCCGGCAGCGCGGCGCACCGGCAGCACGTCGCCGAGCGCATCCTGCATCCGCACGGCTGCCTCGCCAATCAGCACCACGGCGCGCCCCACACGCGCGAGCTCGACAGCGAGCGCCGTGAACTCGTTCTCCTTCGCCACGCCGCCGGCGATCAGCACGATGCGACCGGCACAGTCTGCGGCGAGGCCACGCAACGCAGCGACCGCCGCCGCCACATTGGTGCCCTTGGAATCGTCGAAGTAATCGATGCCTTCAAAGTGGCGCACGTGCTGGCAACGGTGCGGCAGGCCGCGGTACTCGCGCAGCACCGCGAGTTGCGCCGCACGCGGTATGCCTGCAGCGTCGGCCAGCGCCAACGCAGCCAGTGCGTTGCCAACGTTGTGGCGCCCGCGCAGTCCGAGTTCGGAGACGGCCAGCAGCGGCTCGCTGCCACGCGCCAACCACGGCTGACCGGACGATTCGACGAGCCCGTAGTCCGGCGCGTGCGCCGACCCGAGCCCGAAGCTGCTGCGCGTGGCCGTGCAGCTCGCCGGCGCAAAGGTACGCGGGTCGTCGCGGTTGAACACCACGTGGCGAGCGCCGTCGTAGACGCGCAGCTTCGCCCGATGGTAGGCATCCAGATCGGGGTAGCGATCGAGATGATCCGGCGCAAAATTGAGGATCGTCGCCACGTCGGCAGCGAAATCGATCACGGTCTCGAGCTGGAAGCTCGACAACTCGAGCACGTAGAGTGCCGCTGCGGGATCCAGCAGTTCGAGCGCCGGTGTACCGAGATTGCCGCCACAGCCACAGCGCAGACCGGCCGCGTGCGCCATCATGCCGACCAGCGTGGTGACCGTGCTCTTGCCGTTGGTACCGGTGATCGCGACGATCGGTGCGCGCGCCTCACGATGAAAGAGTTCGATGTCGCCGATCACCGCCGCACCGGCGGCACGCGCTGCGGCAAACGCCGACAGATGCGGATCCAGCCCGGGACTCACGAGCAACTCGCGTGCACCGGCGAGAAAGGCCGCATCGAGCGTGCCGGTACGCAACTCCACGTCGGGAAATTCGCTGCGGAACGACGCGAGCGCGGGCGGGTGCTCACGGCTGTCGACAACCGCAAACGGCACGCCACGCCGTGCCAGGAAACGCGCGCACGACAGCCCGGTACGGCCCAGGCCAACCACGATGTGCGAGGTCTTTGCTGCGGCGTCCTGCATCATGTGGATCACCGCTCAGCGCAACTTCAAGGTTGCCAGCCCGAACAGGACCAGCATCACGGTGATGATCCAGAAGCGCACGATCACGCGCGGCTCCGGCCAGCCCTTGAGCTCGAAATGGTGATGGATCGGCGCCATGCGAAAGATCCGCTTGCCGGTCAGCTTGTATGAGCCGACCTGCAGCATCACCGACACGGTCTCCATCACGAACACACCGCTCATGATGAAGAACACGATTTCGTGGCGCACGATCACCGCGATGACACCAAGCGCCGCACCGAGCGCCAGTGCTCCCACATCGCCCATGAAGATCATCGCGGGATAGGTGTTGAACCACAGGAAGCCGAGTCCTGCCCCGACCAGCGCGCCGCAGAAGATCACCAGCTCACCTGCACCGGCGATATAGGGAATGTGCAGATACGCCGCAAACTCGCTGTGCCCGGCCAGGTACGCGATCACCGCGAGCGCACCGGCCACCAGCACGCTCGGCAGGATCGCCAGCCCGTCGAGGCCGTCGGTGAGATTCACGGCGTTGCTCGCACCGACGATCACGAAATAGGCGAGCACCACGTAGAGCGGGCCGAGCGCGAACGCAACCTGCTTGAAGAACGGCACTATCAACTGGGTTTCGGCAGCGGAGCCCGCGCTCGCGTAGAGATACACGGCAGCCCCGGCGCCGACCAGCGACTGCCAGAAATACTTCCAGCGCGCCGGCAGGCCACGCGGGTCCTTCTCGATGACCTTGCGGTAATCGTCGACCCAGCCAATGGCGCCGAACGCCACCGTGACCGCGAGCACGACCCAGACGTACCGGTTGTCGAGATCGCCCCACAACAGCGTGCTGGTCACGATGCCGACCAGGATCAGTGCGCCCCCCATCGTCGGCGTACCCGCCTTGCTGAGGTGCGACTGCGGTCCGTCGCTGCGTACCGCCTGCCCGATCTGCCCGCGATTCAGCCACCGGATCATCACCGGCCCCACCAGCAAGGTGATCGCCAGCGCGGTCAGCACGCCGAGAATGCCGCGAAACGTCAGGTACTGGAATACTGCAAATACCTTTGCATACCGGCTGAGCCACTCCGCCAACCACAGCAGCATCAGTGCCTCCCTGACGAGAACGGCAACTGAAATCGCCCACGTAGTA
>DAOLKH010000087.1:0-6949 GCA_035331685.1 Pseudomonadales bacterium | reverse complement strand
AGGGGGGGGTGGGCCTGGAAGAGATCATCGTCACTGCACAGAGGCACGAGGAATCGTTGCAGGAGACGCCGATCGCGATCACTGCGTTCAGCGCACGCGACCTGGAAAATCAGCGCGTGACCAACATCATGCACCTGCTGAACAAGGTGCCGTCGCTGGCGCTGGCACCCTGGGCGGGCAGCCGCGTGACGCCGAACCTGTTCATTCGCGGCATGGGTAACCTGAACACCCAGTCGACCAACGACATGGCGACCGGCATCTATATGGACGGCGTACCGGTCGGACGTGGCGTGGGTCTTGCCGCAGACATCGCCGACCTCGAACGCGTCGAGGTGCTGCGTGGTCCGCAGGGCACGCTGTGGGGTCGCAACACCACGGCCGGTGCGATCAACTTCGTCACGAAGCGCCCGGATGCGGATTTCGGCGGCAAGCTGCAGCTCACCGCCGGCAGCTTCCAGGAGCGCGGTGTGCGCGCGAACCTCAACGCCCCGGTGACGGATGGCCTCTATACGCGCATTGCCTACATGCGCACCGAGAATGACGGTTGGGTGAAGAACAACTCGCCGCTGCCGAAGCAGATCAACTTCAACGAAGACCGCAAGAAGGAAGCCGTGAAGCTGGCGGTGCGCTATGAGCCGACCGACAGGTTCACGGTCGACTACGGTTACGACCAGTCCGAGATGGTGTATGGCAACCACTTCTATCAGGTCGTTCAGGCCGGGAGTCCGTTTTTCGTGCCGGGTCGCCAGCGGCACGCAACGCCGCGCTGGGGCATGAAGCCGAGCAGCACCGAAGTTGGCGGCCACAACCTGACGCTGACCTGGGATCTGGGCGACGTGACGCTGAAGTCGATTTCCGCCTACCGTGACCTCGACAGCAAGATCGACATGAACTTCGCCGATGCGTTCACGCAGGACCGGCGCATGGAGCAGGATCAGTTCTCGCAGGAACTGCAGGCGATCGGCGAAGCGTGCGGCGGCTGCATCAAGTACGTCGCCGGCGTGTTCTACATGAAGGAGGACGCGGACGAGTCGCTGTCGTCGGATATTCTTGGAGGCGCGATTCGTGACTACTGGACGCTGACGGCGAAATCGGATTCGAAGGCGATCTACGGCCAGGTCACCTGGACCCCGGCGATCCTCGAGGAGCGACTCGACCTGACCCTCGGTGCGCGCTACACCGAAGACTCGCGCAAAGCGACCAAGTTCTTCCGGCGCGCCGATCTCACGCCAGATCGCACCGGCATGGTGGTGAATGGTGACCGTGACTTCAGTTCGACGGATCCGATGGTCACGGTTGCGTATCGTTTTACCGACAACGTGAACGGCTTCGTGAAGTACTCGACCGGTTACCGGGCCGGTGGATTCAACGCCCAGAGTACACCGGCGTTTTTTGGCGAAGGTTACAAGCCGGAAGACGTCAAGGCCTGGGAGGTTGGCCTGAAGTCGGAACTGCTCGACAACCGCGTGCGGCTGAACCTCGCGCTGTTCCGCAACAAGTACGACAATCTGCAGGTCGACCAGTCGCGTGTTCCGGCGTTCTTCGTCGACACGATCAACGCGGGCAGCACGACGATCAAGGGCTTCGAACTCGAAGCCACCGCGGTCGTCACCGATGGCCTGAGCTTCAACATGTTCTACTCGCGTCTGGACGCCGTGTATGACTCGTATGTCGACAACGGAGTCGAACTCGCATCGGTGCGTTATGTGGCGAATTCGCCGGACTGGCAGGCCGGCGTCGGCATGGACTACGAGTTCCTGCGCACGTCCTTCGGCAACTTCACGCTGAACGTCGACTACCGTGCGCAGGACGATTTCTACGCCGGTCCCAAGGCAGATACGCTCTGCGGTGACTACGAGGTGTGGAACGCACGTGTCGAGCTGTCGGACGTTCCGTTGCCGTATGGCGCGCTGCGGGTCGCGCTCTGGGGCCGCAACCTTGGCGACCAGGTGTACCGGCTGTCGACGACGAACCTTGGCGCGAACCGGCTGAGCGCGCAGTTCGGCCAGCCGCGCTCCTCCGGGGTCGACGTGGTCTACGAGTTCTGATCCTTCCTGTACTCGTGTGGCACCGCTCCTCGCGGGGCGGTGCCACCCTCATTCCAGATCCTTGATCAGCACCTGCGAGTTGCGCTGGTAGTTGTACAGCTCGCGTCGCCGTTGTGGCAGTTCGCTCAGTTCGGCCAGCCGGAAACCGCGTTCGGCAAACCAGTGTGCGGTACGCGTGGTCAGCACGAACAGGCGTGCAATGCCTTCGGTGCGTGCACGCGTTTCTATGTGCTCCAGGATCCGGTTCGCGCGGCCGCTGCGCCGGTAGGCAGGATCGGTCGCGACACAGGCCAGCTCCGCAGTACGGTTCGGTGCATCGGCGTACAGCGCTGCGCAGGCGATGATCGCGCCGTCGCGCTCGATGATGCTGAAGCAGCCGATCTCGAGCTCGAGGCGTTCGCGCGAGCGGCGCACCAGCGTGCCGTCCCTCTCGAGCGGTGCGATCAGCTCCATGATTCCACCCACATCCTCGATGCGTGCCACGCGGATGCTTTCGTAGCTGTCGCGATTGATCATCGCGCCGATGCCGTCGCGCGTGAAGAGTTCGTGCAGCAGCGCGCCGTCGGTATGGAAGTCGAGAATATGGCAGCGCTCCACACCCTGCTGGCAGGCGTGGATTGCCGCGGCGAGCGCCGGCGTCGCATGCTGTTCCTGCAGGGTCTGCGCCTGCTTGAGCGGCAGTTCGCGCAGCGGCTGACCGCTTGCGTCGGCGAGCGCTGCTCCTTCGAGCAGGATCAGCTTGTCTGCCTGCAGCGCGGTCGCCACCGAAACCGCGACGTCTTCCCTGGTGAGATTGAAGACCTCGCCGGTCGGTGAATAGCCGAGTGGTGACAGCAGCACGATGTTGCCGAGTGCGAGCTGGGCGCGGATGCCTTCGTGGTCCACCCGGCGCACCTTGCCGGTGTGCTGGAAATCGGTGCCGTTGAGCACGCCCAGCGGCTGCGCGGTGACGAAGTTCCCGCCGCAGACACGGATGCGCGCGCCGTGCATCGGCGAGTTGGCGATCCCCATCGACAGCAGTGCCTCGATGCGCGCACGCAGCGTGCCCGCCGTCTGCACGGCGAGTTCCAGCGCGCGCGGATCGGTGACCCGGGTACCGTGCACCACGCTGCTCGGCACGTTCTCGGACTGCAGCCCGGCTTCGACCTGACTGCGCGAACCGTGCACCACCACCAGACGCACACCGAGTGTTGCGAGCAGCGCGATGTCGTGCACTATCGACGAAAAGGCCTCGGCCGCCACCACCTCGCCGCCGCACAGCAGCACGAAGGTCTTGCCCTTGTGGGCATTGATGTACGGTGCCGAGTTGCGGAACGAATCGACGAAATCCGGAAAGGCCGGGTTCTTCATGCAGGCTCTCCGTCGACGCAGAAACGCTCGATCATCCTCTGCAGCAACCCCACCATCGGCTCCACCTGGCGCCGTTCCATGTATTCGTCGGGCTGGTGCGCCTGGCGAATCGACCCCGGCCCGAGCACCACCGTCTGCATCCCGAGCCGTTGCAGCAGCGGGCTTTCGGTGCCGAATGCGACGCTGCCGGCGCTGTAGCCGGTGAATTCCTCGGCTGCGCGCACGATCGCCGCGCCGGCATCCTCGGCAAAGGGCTGCAGGCCCGGGAACAGCGAGCGCATCGCGATGCCGAGCCCGGTTGCGTCGGCGATGCGCGCCAGACGCTCGCGGATCGTCGCGCGCAACTCGTCGAGCGACATGCCCGGCAGCGGACGCAGATCGAAGTGCAGTTCGCAGGCGCCGCAGATCCGGTTCGGGTTGTCGCCGCCGTGGATGCAGCCGAGGTTCAGCGTGGGCACGGCGACATCGAACAGCGGGTCGTGGTGACGCGTCGCCAGTTCGGCACGAAACGCGATCAGCTCCGCCATCACCTGTTGCATGCCGTCGAGTGCGTTGCGCCCCAGCGCCGGGTTCGACGAGTGTCCGGAATGCCCGGTTACGGTCACCGCTTCCATCATCATGCCCTTGTGCATGCGTACCGGGCGCAGATCGGTGGGTTCGCCGACGATGGCGTGACGCGCGCGCGGCCGTCCGGAGGCGACCAGTTCGTTGGCGCCGTCCATCGAGCTTTCCTCGTCGGCGGTTGCGACCAGGATCAGCGGCTCGCGCAGTCGCCGGCCGTGAAAGGCCTGCGCCGCTTCCAGTGCGACCGCGAAGAAGCCCTTCATGTCGGAGGCGCCCAGGCCGTACAGCCGCTCGTCGTGCACGGTCAGGCCGAACGGGTTCATGTTCCAGAGCGCCTCATCGTAAGGCACGGTATCGGTATGACCGGACAGGACCAGCCCGCCCGGGCCTTCGCCGAGCACGGCGATCAGGTTTGCCTTGTCGGCGCGTTGCGGCATCGGCTGGATTTCACAGCGGAACCCGAGCGTTTCGGTCCATTCCGCGAGCAGTTCGACGACGCCGAGGTTGCCTTCGTCCCAGCGCGGCTCGGTGCAACTGACCGATGGCGTCGCCAGCAGCCGGTCGAACATCGCGAGGAATTCGGGTATGTGCCGGGTCATGATCCGTCCTGCCGTTACCGTCCGGCCGGTCTGCCGGATGTCGCGGGCAAGTGTAACCTCAAGCCGGCGTGCCTGTTGTTTCCCGAACCCGCATGTGCCGAACCTCAGGCATAGTTGCCACCGATGCCCCCGTCCGGTGCGATTGCCCTGATTCGGGCCAGATCCTCATCGGTCAGGACCAGACTGGCCGCGGCCACATTCTCGGTGACGCGGTCGGGATTGCGTGAACCCGGGATTGGCACGATGCAGTCCTTCTGTGCCAGCAGCCAGGCGAGTGACAGTTGTGACAACGTGGCTCCCTTGCCCGTCGCCAACTCGCCGAGCTGATTCACGATCTCCACGTTCGCGGCGAAGTTCTCCGGCGCCCACCACCCGATGCGCTGCCGGAAGTCGCTCGCATCGTAATGGTCGCGTGGCCTCACGCCGCCGCTGAGGAAGCCTCGGGCCAATGGCGAATAGGCGACGAGTCCGATATTCAGCTCTTCAAGAACCGGAAACAGTTTTTCGACTGTGCGATCGAAAATGGAGTATTCGGCCTGCAATACCGAAATTGGGTGGACGGCGTGCGCACGGCGGATGCTCTCGGCGTCGGTGTTCGACAGGCCGAGGTACTTCACCTTGCCCGCCTCGACGTACTCCTTCATGACCGAGACCACGACCTCGATGGGCACGTTGGGGTCCTTCACGTGCTGGTACAGGACGTCGATCGTGTCCACCTGCAGGCGGCGCAGGCTGTGTTCCACCACTTCCCGGATGTGATCCGGCTGCGAGTTGGGCGCGAAGCTCGTGGTCAACCCGAATTTGGTCGCGATCACGACATTGCCGCGAAACGGTGCGACCGCCTTGCCGAGCAGTCTTTCGCCCTCGCCCCAGCCGTACATCTCGGCCGTGTCGAACATCGTGACGCCGAGTTCGTACGCACGTCTGATGGCCTGCGTCGATTCGGCATCGTCCCGTGGGCCGTAACCCACTGCCGTGCCCATCGCGCCATAGCCGATCTCGGCGACCCGCAGGCCGCAATTTCCCAACTTTCGTTCCCGCATGAACACTCCTTCCATGCATCACGCTGATGCTGCCCTGGTTTGCTACCCTTAGCTTCCCGCCATAAGACACCCGAAGCGCAGCGTATGTCCACATCAACGGCCCTGGGCAGCGGCAAGCCGATCGATCTCGGGGATCTGATGGATGCGCTCGCGGGCGAGGGTCTGCTCGATGCGGCCGACGCGCGCCGCCTGCGCTATTCGCCGCGTACGCGCTCCGGCGCGACGCTGCACCCGGTGAACCAGATCGCCGAATGGGCACTGGTCGCGCCGCTCGACGGACGCCCGCTCGATCTGGAGCGCTTGCTGGCGTGGGTGGCACGGCACAGCGGCCAGTCGCTGTATCACATCGACCCGCTGCGTATCGACGTTTCTGCCGTGACTTCGGTGATGTCGTTCGCGTTTGCGCGCCGCCATCGCATCCTCGCGGTCGAGTGCCGCGACAGCGAGGTGGTGATCGCCGGTGCCGAGCCGCTGGTGGATGCGTGGGAGGTCGATCTTGGGCGCACGCTGAAGCGTCCGCTGCGGCGCGTCTTCGCCGACCCCGAGGACATCGATCGCTACACGGTCGAGTTCTACAGCCTTGCCAAATCGGTGAGCGGTGCGCGCGAGATGCGCGGCGCGCAGCCCGGCGCCGGATTCGCGAATTTCGAGCAATTGGTCGAACTCGGCAAGATCAAGGATCCGGATGCGAACGACCAGCACATCGTCAGCATCGTCGACTGGCTGCTGCAGTACGCGTTCGACCAGCGCGCGAGCGACATTCATATCGAACCGCGGCGCGAGCACGCCAACGTGCGTTTCCGTATCGACGGCATCCTGCACGCGGTCTATCAGTTGCCTGCATCGGTCGCGATGGCAGTGACCAGTCGCCTGAAGATCCTCGGGCGAATGAACCTGGCCGAGAAGCGGCGCCCGCAGGACGGACGTGTGAAATCGCGCACCCCGGCCGGCGGCGAGATCGAGCTGCGGCTGTCGACGCTGCCGACCGCCTTCGGCGAGAAGCTGGTGATGCGCATCTTCGACCCCGAGGTGCTGGTGCGCAACATGGCCGAGCTGGGCTTTTCGGAGCAGGACGAGGCGCGCTGGAAATCCATCTCGTCGCGGCCCAACGGCATCATCCTGGTCACCGGCCCGACCGGCTCGGGCAAGACCACCACGCTCTATTCGACGCTCAAGCAGCTGGCGACGCCGGAGGTGAACGTGTGCACCATCGAAGACCCGATCGAGATGGTCGAGCCGGCCTTCAACCAGATGCAGGTGCACCAGGCCATCGACCTGGGCTTTGCCGAAGGCGTGCGGGCGCTGATGCGGCAGGACCCGGACATCATCATGGTGGGCGAGATCC
>DAOLKH010000086.1:0-6964 GCA_035331685.1 Pseudomonadales bacterium | reverse complement strand
GCTCACGTTGCCCGAGGCCAGGGCGAATCCGGACGCGGTGACCACCAGCTCGAGCGCAGCATCATTCAACGCGTCCGGATTCGCCCTGGCCTCGGGCAACGTGAGCTGCAAATGCGCCCTGTTCGTAAAGGTGGTCGAAACCATGAAGAAGATCAGCATCAGGAACACCACATCGACCAGCGACGTGATGTCGATACCGGACTCGACCCGGGGCCTGCGACGGAACTTCACGCGACAGGCACCCCCCGTACATCGACCTGCCGCCCGCCATGCACCGCATCGACCAGCTTGATCGCCTCCTGCTCCATGCCGACCACGATGGTGTCTACGCGACGCAGGAAGTGGCGATGCATGATCAGTGTGGGAATCGCGACGATCAGACCTGCTGCGGTCGTGATCAGTGCCTTCGAAATGCCACCGGCAAGCAGTTCGGCGTTACCGGTACCGTGCAGCATCACGTCGGAGAAGACCTGGATCATGCCGAGCACGGTACCGAGCAATCCAAGCAGCGGCTCGATCGATGCGATCGTACCGAGGGTGTTCAGGTAGCGCTCGAGATCGTGGATCACATGACCCGCCGCCTCCTCGATGCTTTCCTTCATCACGTCGCGCCCGGCGTGCGCGTTGGCGAGCCCGGCCGCAAGAATGCAGCCAAGCGGCGAGGAATCCTTCAGTACCCGCAGCCGCTCGGCAGACAATTCGTTGCGACGAATCAGTTGCCAGACTTCGGCCAGCGTGTTCGCCGGCACCACCTTGCGATAGTCGAGCGTCCACCAACGCTCGATGCCGATCGCCAGCGCACCGATCGAACCCAGGATGATCGGCAACATGACCCAACCGCCGGCTATGATGATCTCGAGCAACTGCCGCACCTCCGTCGACTCGCGTGCGCGAGCATTGTAACGACGTTTGGCGCCCTCGCAATTGCGCGTGGCGATCGCTGGCGCCCTCGTCCATAATCCGCCTCCCTCTGGCGAACCGGCTCCTGTCGATGTGGTTCAAGAATCTGCGTATCTACCGCCTGACCGGCGAACTTCCATGCCCTGCGGAGGACCTCGGCGAACGCCTCGCCGACGCTGCCTTCGTGCCGTGTGCCGGCATGGATACGCGGCGCATCGGCTGGGTATCGCCGATGGGCCCGACTGCCACGCATCTGGTGCACAGCGTCAATGACTTCCATCTCGTGTGTGCGCGCACCCAGCAGAAGCTGCTGCCGGCTGCCGCAATCCGCGAGGTGCTGGATGAAAAAATCCTGGAAATCGAAACCGCCGAAGGCCGCAAGCTGCACAAGCGCGAACGCGCGAACCTCAAGGACGAGACGATCCAGACGCTGTTGCCACGCGCGCTGACACGCTCGCAACTGAGCTTTGCGTTCCTCGCCGCAGCGCGTGGCCTGCTGCTGATCGACTCTCCGAATGCGGCTCGCGCCGAAGACCTGCTGAACCTGCTGCGTGAAAGCCTTGGCCGTCTGTCGGTGCGCCCGCTGGCCCCGCGGCACAACCCGGTGGAAATCATGACGCGCTGGCTCGGTGGTACGCGCCTGCCCGCCGGTTTCAGCCTCGGTCAGCACTGCGATCTGCGCGATCCGCTGAACGCCGCCAACGTGGTGCGCTGCCGGCAGCAGGACCTTGCCACCCGCGAGGTTCGGGAACACCTGGACGCCGGCAAGCAGGTTGGCGCACTCGGGCTGAGCTGGAAGGAACGCGTGGCCTTTGTGCTGGCCGAGGATCTGGCCGTAAAGGCGATCAAGTACCCGGAGATCGTGCGCAATGAATCCGGGGTTGACCCGGAACTCGACGCAGCAGCACGCTTCGATGCCGATTTCGCACTGATGTCACTCGAACTCGATCAGCTTGCTGCGGAACTGATCGAAGTCTTCGGCATTGCCGAAGACTGAGGCATCACCATCAGATCACGACGCCGATGAACATGACGAAGGCTGCGGTGAACGCCAGCGCCGAAACACCAAGCAGCAACCACTCGACGCGGTTGAAACGCTCGCTGTGGGAAGTTTCCTGCCACCTGGCAAGGTGATCACGACGACCGCTCATCGATCTCCAGCTCATGCGGACTGCGTGAATTGCGCAGCCTCGTTGAACTGACTATATCACCGGGATTCCGCCTCGAACGGCAACGGCAGCGTGAATAATTCCAGCGCTCAGTAGCTGCTCGGCAGCTTGCCGTTGATGATGATGTTCTTGCCTTCGAAGCTGATGTACTCGCCGATCGCCAGATCCTTCAGGATGCGTGCGACCATTTCGCGCGAGGCACCCACGCGATCCGCGATGTCCTGCTGTGTCAGTCGTTCTTCGATGTAGAGCTTTTCCCCGCGCGGTTCGGCAAGCGTCATCAACACCTTCGTCACGCGACCGTAGACGTCCTGCAGCGCCAGGCTCTTCACGTTTTCCGTCAGCTTGCGCACCCGCCGCGTCAGGTTGCGGATCAGCGTCTGCGCGATGTTCGGATGGCGCTCCATGACGGCATGGAATTCGTCCTTGAACATGATCGTGAACGTCGATTTCTCGAGCGTGCGCACGGAAGCGGACCGTCGGTCGTCATCGAGCAGCGCCAGTTCGCCGAAATAGTCTCCCGGCCCCAGCGTGTTCATGATGTATTCCTTGCCGTTCTTGTCGCTGCAATAGACCTTCACGCGACCGCTCTCGATCACGTACAGCGAATCGGCGAAGTCGTTCTCGTTGATCACGACCGTATTGCGCGGGTAGTTGCGGGTCACGCAGGACCCCTCGAGCGCTGCCTGCTCCTCCTCCGACAGACCCGCGAAGATCTCCACCTTCGGTAGCATCGACATGCGAGATTGCCCTCCGGCCGCGCGCAGTTCCACAACTCCTCATGGACGCGGGAACTATAGCACATGCCCACTGCAGGCCAGCCCACACGCAGCATGCAACCGACGCCCGTCGATCAGACTCGACTCGCAACCGCGCGATAGCTCCTGAGCGCATAGACATCGAAGCGGGTGCTGCGACCTTCGATCGTGAACGAAGGGGGTGGTCCCGACAATGCCGGTGCGCGTCGCGGTCGCTTGACGACGACCCGGTAGCGGGCCAGCGCCAGTGACGCGGCGAGCAATTCGGCTGCATCGGCGTCATCACCGACCAGCGCCTGGAACAGCTGCATCTCCTTGCGCACCGCTGCACTGCCGTCGCGCTCGGGAAACATCGGGTCGAGCAATACCGCATCCGGTGCCGGAGCACTCCAGCGCCGCAGCAGTTCACGCGCATCGCCCTCGAGCAAGCGCAGGCGATCCACCAGTGCACGCACACGCGGATCCGCACTCGCCGAGGCTCGTGCAAGCGCATCGTCGAGCAGCAGCCACACCACCCGGTGGCGCTCGATCATCGTGACCTCGCAGCCAAGTGCGGCGAGTACCGCGCTGTCGCGCCCCCAGCCGGCAGTGGCATCGACTACCTGCAAGGGGCGTCGCTGGCTCACACCGAGCGCACGCGCAAGGTCCTCGCTGCGGGCATCGGCACGGCGCAGGCGGTGCAGCAGCGCCGGATCGCCGAAGTCGACCCGTACCGGTGCCAGGCGCTGCTTGCCTCCCCGTGCCAACGCGAGCCCCGTACTGCCAACCAGCAGTGCCACGCGCTGCTCGGTCGCAAGGGTGCGCCAGCACTCGCCGCCCACCTGCAGACAGGTGCCACCAAGCTCTTGCGCCAGCGCTGCCGCCCGCTCGCCGGAGGCCGCATCGAGCGCCACCACGACCGGCGCTGCGGGCCCGCACGCGAGGTTTTCGCTCATGAGCATCCTCGTCCCGACCGGGACACGAACACTGCGGCTGTAGTACGCTTGCGGCCGATCATTCCGCTGTTCCGAAGGCCGTTCCGTGACGCTCCACCGCATCGTTCCCCGCTTGGCCGGCATCATTGCCACGCTGACGATCACGCTCGCCGGCTGCGCCGGCTATGAGTACAAACTGAACGAGCGCACGATGTTCGAGGGCCCACGCCTGTTCACCGACTACGCGATTGCCGACGAGGCTCTGCGGGAGTGCGTGGCCCAGGCCATCACCGACCAGCACATCACACGTGCCGAGGCGCTCGAGGATCTGAACTGCACCCACGCCGGAATCACCAGCCTGGACGGCCTGCAGGCATTCAGTGGCTTGCGCAGGCTCGGGCTCGACGACAACGCAATCACCGACCTCGCGCCACTCGGCGCACTGCGCGCACTGGAACTGCTGCAGGTGCGCGGCAATCGGCTGCGCTCGCTGGACCCCCAACTCTGTCAGGGGGTCGCAAAGAAGATCGCCCTGGAGCGCAACGATGGTCTCGATTGCGCGGCGATCGAACGCCTGCGCGCCTGTGGCGCAACGATCCTCGATCTGCCGTCGCACTGTGCGCCCGGCACACCCTGAAAGCAGCTCCCACGAACTCAGTTGCAGTTCTCGCGCAGGAACTCCTCCTGCTCGCCCAGCATGCGCTCGCGCTCCGCGTCCGAGTAGCGCTGGTAGCTGCCGTCCTCGCGTGCGTAACGCGCAGCCGGGCGTGTGCGCAGCCGCTCGATCGTCTCACGGGCATCCTGGCACTGCTCGCGGATCTGTGCGGCCCGCGCACGCTCCGCTTCGGGGTCCTTCCCGGTCGCATCGACGGCCGCCCCCGGTGCCGATGCGGCAGGACCATCAATCCGTTTCGCCGGGGCATCGGCACGCGCCGGCCCGGCACGCAACTGCATCCGCGTCGCGTCATGACCGGGCGGAGGCTGCGCCGAGTAGTGCACCCCGCCTTCGGCGTCGACCCAGCGATACGCCTCGGCCAGCGCGAGCGGCGCCACGGCGAGCCATGCCGCACCCAACAGACTCCGCAACGCGAGCGCATTCATCGCAGCGACTCCGGTTCAATCGACCGCTTCATTAAAGACCAAAACCACGATCGTCGCGCGCCCGTCATCCGCTCCCGACAGCAGACCGCACGGCTGCGCACAGGCATCAACTCGCCGTGCCGTTGCGTCCGAGCACCGTGTGCACGGCAGCAGCGAGCGCATCGATGTTCGCATGCGTGATGCCGGCCAGATTGATCCGCGTCGACTCCATCATGTAGACGGCAAAATCCTCGCGCAGCCGTTTGACCTGATCCGGCGTGATCCCGAAATACGAGAACATGCCCTTCTGGCGCCGGATGAAACCGAAATCGATTCCCGCCGCGTTGCCGTCCAGGCGCTCCGCGAGCAACGCACGCATCGCGTTGATGCGCCCGCGCACCTCCGCGAGCTCCTCCAGCCAGTCGGCACGCAACCTGGCGTCACCGAGGATATGCGCCACCGCCGCTGCACCGTGCGCCGGAGGCATCGACCAGATCTGACGCGCCGCAGCCATCGCCTGTGTCTGCACCGCATCGGCCTGCCCGGCGGTGGCAGCGAGGAAATACACCGCCCCCACACGCTCGCGATAAAGCCCGAAATTCTTCGAGCACGAGGTGGCGATCACCGCTTCCGGTACCGCGGCGAGCAGATGACGCACACCGGCGACATCCTCGTCGACGCCGTCGGCAAGCCCCTGGTAGGCAATGTCGATATACGGTGTGAAGCCGTTTTCGAGCGCCAGGTCGATCAGCGCGCGCCATTGCTCGAGCGAGAGATCCGCACCGGTCGGGTTGTGGCAGCAACCGTGCAGCAGCACCACATCACCGGCCTTCACTCTTGCCAGCCCGGCCATCATCGCGTCGAAATCCACACCGTGCGTACGCGGGTCGTAGTACGGGTACTCGGCCAGCCGCAAACCGCTGCCGCCGATCAGCGGCACGTGGTTCGCCCACGTCGGCGTGCTGACCCAGACGGTCGCCTCGGGACGCGCGCGGCGGATCGTCTCGGCGCCGATGCGCAATGCACCGCATCCACCCGGGGTCTGCAGCCCGCGCACGCGACCCTCGGCGCTCACACGATCGTCGCTGCCGAGCAACAGCCCGAGCAGGCGCTCGTTGAACTGCGGATCACCGGCAATGCCCAGATAGGTCTTGGTCGTTTCCCCTTCCAGCAGATGGCGCTCCGCAGCGCTGACCGCACGCATGATCGGTGTGCGTCCGAGTTCGTCCTGGTAGACACCGACACCCAGGTCGATCTTGTGCGGGCGTTCATCGGCACGGTACGCGGCCATCATGCCGAGGATCGGATCGGCCTCGAGGCGTGGCAATTCCTGGAACATGGATTCTCCGGCAGGACTGATCGGTTGACAGACGGCGATTGTGCCGCGCCGGTGGCGCGGCGTCGAGGTTGACCGGTCGCGGATCAGTCCTGGCGCGGACCACCCTGCATCCACGCTCGGATCTTCTGCTCGAGTACCTGCAGCGGCAGCGCACCCGTGTTCAACACCTCGGCATGGAATGCGCGCGGATCGAAACGCCTCCCCAGCGCCCGCTCGGCTTCGGCGCGCAGACCACGGATCGTCAGCGCACCAACCTTGTACGCAAGCGCCTGGCCGGGAATCGCAATGTAACGTTCGACCTCCGTGCGGGCATCGGTTTGTGACTGTGCCGAGTGCTCGAGCAGGTAGGCAATTGCCTGCTCGCGGCTCCAGCCCATGGCGTGGATTCCGGTATCGACCACGAGGCGGATCGCACGCAGCATCTCGTCGTCCAGATTGCCGAAGCGCTGGTATGGATCCGACAACATCCCGAGCTCCGGCCCCAGCGACTCCGCATACAGCGCCCAGCCTTCGACGAAAGCCGGGGTGCCGCCGAAGCGCATGAACGCCGGCAGTGATTCGTTCTCCTGCGCAAGACTGATCTGGAAGTGATGCCCCGGGATCGCTTCGTGCAGGAACAGCGTCTCCACTCCCACGCTCGTGCGCGACGGCAGATCGTAGGTGTTCACGAAAAACACGCCGGGGCGTGAGCCATCGGGAGTGCCCTGACGATAGAAGGCAGCCGCTTCGAACTTCTCCGAATACGCTGGCACTGGACGGATCTCGAACGGTGTGTCCGGCGTCAGCGAGAACAGCAGCGGCACG
>DAOLKH010000085.1:0-7018 GCA_035331685.1 Pseudomonadales bacterium | reverse complement strand
TGCCACGGTACTTGCTGTAGAAGCGGCGCAGGAACACGGTTCCCTCGCGATCGGCGAAGCGGTGCAGGTACTCGCCGCGTCCCGGATCGCTTGCATTCTCCAGCAACCGTGCCGTGGTCGACGGTGCGCGATACATGTAGTGATCGACAATCTCGCGCATCATGCGTATGAACACCAGGTTCACCGAGCGGCGCATCGCTTCCGCAACGTCGAGTACCGCACTGTTGTCACGTCGCTCGAAATTCCCGAAGCGGTGCACGCCGCCGCCGGTATAGAACGCCTGCGCCGTCGACGCCGAATAGCGCCGATGCATGGCTGCCTCCAGTGTGTCGCGCAGCGTGGCATGCGGGTTCGCGGCCAGGTACTCGTACGCCCAGATGCTCAGCCGATCACGCGGGTGCAACGCAGCGCGCGCCTGCTGCGGATCCGCAGCCGCCGCAGCCTCGCTCCACGCATCGGCGAGCAGCCCGAGCCAGGTCACCAGCGTGCGCAACTTCGCGGTAGAGCCCAGATCGAGTCGCGCTCCGGAGTTGATGTCGAGCGGCTGGTCGAGGTTGTCGGCATTGATCCGCAGGCGATTCATGCCGCTACCGCGTTCATAGAGCGTAAGGCTGTAGATCACTCGCGTCGGATCGTTGGCCCGCAGCAGCCGTTCGCCGTCGAGACCGAGCGCGCGAATCCGCTCCGGATCCGCCAACCCGTGCAGGAACTCGGTGACTTCGCGCTGCACGCTGGCATCGAGCGTGGTCGTGGCCGCAAGGTCGAGGCGATCGAGTTCGTACAGGCTGCGCACGCCGAGCAGCGACAGCAGCTTGTTGCGCGCCAGGTTGAGGCCCTTCTGCTGCGTGAAATCAGGCACCGGGGAGTCCGCCACGCGCGCCTGCAGATCCAGCGGCACGCGTTCCGCCGCCGCTGCCAGCTCAGACGGTATCACGCCCTCGGAACCCATGCGCCGCAGGTAACTGTTGGCAAGCGCCTCCAGTGCTGCGCCATCACTGCCGAGGTAATGGCTTGGCCGGCGTACTGCGAGAATCAGCGCCAGCACCCGCTTGTAGTGCAGCGCGCGCTCTCCAATTGGCGCAGCCGCATCGGCAAGCACGCGGTTGCTCTGCGCGAAGTCGCCACCGAACCACGCCTCGATGCCGTCACCGAGGCTAGAGACCTCACCGTAGCCACGCTGCGCGGCCAGTGGCAAGGCGTTCAGGTAATCGAGCACCAGACCCTGACGGGCCGCCAGGGTCTGCTCGCCCTGGCGGTAGACGCGCAGACTGGCCGAAGCCATCTGCAGCAGTTTGTCGCGCGCATCGCGCGTGATCCCGTCAGGCGAGTGCCGGAATTTCTCCAGTTGTGTGGCCAGTGTGCTGGCGCCGATCACCTTCTGGTCGCGTCCCAGTGACTTGGCCGCCTGCTGCCCGATCGCCACCGCCACGCGCTCCCAGTCGACGACCGGATTCAGGTTCGGACGCGAGGGATCGAGCAGCTCACGATCCTCGACGTAAAGCAGCGTGCGCACCACCAACGGCGGAATCGCCGAAAATCCGGGATAGACGTTGCGAGGGTACAGCGCACGCTGAATGTGCAGACCCGCAGCATCGTCGAGCTGCAATCCTGCTCGGATCTTTTCCGGGTATACGTTGAAGAGCCCCTGCGCCGCGAGTTCGCTCATGCGCCTCGACGGCACCGCCTGGCTGCTGATCGCAAAGCCGGCCCGCTCCAGGCGGTGCCCGAACTCGGGAAGCTGCGCATATCCGAGGCGCACGTCATAAGGACCCCGATCAGGGCGTAACGGTTCACGCGCCGAACCAGGCTCGAGCCGGTAGTCGATCGAAGCCGCGAACTCGCTCAGCCAGCGCGCCTGCCAGCGCGAATGGCGCATCTCCTCATGACCGAGCCGGACGAGCACAACCAGCGCGCCGAGCAGGATCACACCCGAGGCGATGCGCAACAGCGAGGCCAGCACGCGCAGCCACCGCCGCTTGCGACGAGGCGGGGCGACAGAGGATGTGCCAGCCGTCCTCCGGCGGGGCAGCACCATGCCCTGCTGGTCCAGAAGTGGAACCCGGTACAAGCGTTGGATCAATCCGATCACGGGTACATGCATCCTGCTGGGTCGCTCCACGGCAAGTCTAGTACGCGTGTGGCGTGGATGCCGGCCAACAACGGCCAGCAGCGGCGCTTTCACGAGCGCGGCAGCTACCGCTACACTCGGCGACACACATTTTGGCAAGGATCCGGGCAATGAACCGGCCGCGTGACTTCATGGCCATCGACACGGTGTCTGCCCTGATTGCCGGTCATCCAGCGCCCGGGAGGGTGCCGCGACACATGGCGAGGCGCATGGCGACACCCTCCCGAGCACCATGCACGGATGCAACGGCATGAAGGAAACGATCGCGACACGGCTGGCGACGGTTCGCGCGGCAATGCGCGAGGAGCGCATCGACGCCCTGGTGGTACCGCACGCCGACGAGTATCTGGGCGAGTACCTGCCCGAGCGCAACCAGCGGCTGCGCTGGCTGAGCGGATTCGACGGCTCTGCCGGACTCGCGATCGTGCTTGCGGATGCCGCGGCCATCTTCGTCGACGGCCGCTATACGGTACAGGTACGTCAGCAGGTGCCCAGCGAGTTGTTCGAATATCACCACCTGCTCGACGAGCCGCCTGTCGCATGGCTGGCCGAGCGCCTGCCATCGCGCGCCTGCGTCGGCTACGACCCGCGCCTGCATACCGCCGCATGGCGCAGCGCCAGCGAGACGACGCTGGCGCGTCGTGGCGTACGGCTGCTGGCGCTGCCGGCAAACCTGCTCGACGCCTGCTGGCACGATCGACCGCCGGCACAGGCACGACCGGCACTGCTGCTCGACGACGAGTTCACCGGTCGATCGAGCCTTGCCAAGCGTCGTGACGTGTCAGCAACGCTCGCAGCGCAAGGCGCCGATGCGGCGCTGATCTTCGCCCCCGACTCGGTGGCGTGGCTGCTGAACGTGCGGGGACACGACGTACCACACCTGCCGCTGGTGCTCGCGCATGCACTGCTGCGCACGGACGCGAGCCTCGATCTGTTCGTCGATGTGCGCAAGATCCCCTCAGGATTCAGTACCCACGCCGGAGACGGCGTGCATGTACTGCCCGAGGACGCACTGGACGCCGCGCTGCAGCGCCTTGCCGGAAAGCGCGTCCTGCTGGATCCCGAAACCACAAACGCATGGTGCCGGCTGCGCCTCGAGGCGCACGGCGCAACCGTCGTCGAAGCAGCCGATCCCGTGTTGCTGCCAAAGGCCTGCAAGAACGCCGCCGAGATTGCCGGCATGCGCGCCGCCCACCGCCGCGACGCGGTTGCCATGGTGCGATTCCTGGCCTGGTTCGACGCCGAACTCGACGCCTGCCGCCTGCACGACGAAGCCACCCTCGCCGAGCGGCTGTACGTGCTGCGAGCCACTGGCGAGCGTTTTCAGGGCCTCAGCTTCGACACCATCTCGGCGGCTGGCGCCAATGCCGCGCTCTGTCACTACCGGCACAGCGACAGCGCGCCCGGCTGCCTGGCGATGGACACCGTCTATCTGCTCGACAGCGGTGCCCAGTACCTCGACGGCACCACCGACATCACACGCACGGTCGCAATCGGCAATCCGGGCAGCGAGGTACGTCGCCTCGCGACGCTCGCCATGAAGGGACACATCGCGCTCGCCTGTGCCCGCTTCCCGCAGGGTACCAGTGGCAGCCAGCTCGACGTTCTCGCACGACAGTTCCTGTGGCAGCACGGCTTCGACTACGACCACGGCACCGGCCACGGCGTGGGCTGCTTCCTCAGCGTGCACGAGGGACCACAGCGCATCGGCAAGGCCGGCAACGCGGTGGCACTGCGCCCGGGGATGGTGCTCAGCAACGAGCCGGGGTATTACCGCGAACAGGATTTCGGTATCCGCCACGAAAACCTCCTGCTCGTCACTGCAGGAACCACGCCGGCGGACGGAGAGCGTGCGATGCACGGCTTCGAGACGCTGACGCTGGTACCTTTCGATCGCCGTCTGCTGGAACCCGGACTGCTGACGGCACAGGAAACAGCGTGGCTGGACGACTACCACCTACGGGTACGTGAAGCGCTGATGCCGCTGCTCGACGCAACCGACCGCCAGTGGCTGGAGCGTGCGACGCGCCCGCTCGGCTCGGCCTGAACCCGTCCCGGTGGAGTCCTGTCCACGTTGCGGCCATCGACGCAGTCGCACCGAAGACCACGTGCACCCCGGTGTCTGCCCCGCCTGCGGCATCGCGTACGCGAAGTGGCAGCGTGCACACGGCAGCCAGCAAATCGAGGAAAACCAGGCTCCAGCGTCAACCTGCAATCAGGAATCCGGCACTGAGGCACCGCTGCTCGAAAGGCTGCGACTGCAACTGTGCGATGTGCCGGAGACAGTCGACACCCTGGCGTTCGCCGCACGCGCACCGCTACTGGTTTTACTGGCAGCCTGGAGCGCGTGGTTCATCGTGCACGGCATCGACGCAGTCACGATCGGCAACTCCTTCCTGCACGGTGTGGACCTCGCATTCCACGAGTTCGGGCACCTGTTCTTCCGCCCGTTCGGCGAGTTCATGACGATTCTTGGCGGCAGCCTGTTCCAGATTCTGCTGCCGCTGGCGTTGCTCGCAGGATTCGTGTTTCGGCAGCGCGACAACTTCGCCGCTGCCGTGACGCTGTGGTGGTGCGGCCAGAACTTCGTCGATCTTTCGCCTTACATCCGCGATGCCGAATACCGCGTGCTGCCCCTCACAGGCGGAGGCGAGGAAAACCACGACTGGGGCAACCTCCTCGAGCGCCTCGATGCGATCGGGAGTTGCCATATACTGGCGCGCAGCAGCTTCATGATCGGCGCGCTGCTGATGCTGCTCGCACTCCTCTGGGGTGGCTGGCTGCTGTGGTTGCAGCGGGCACGCCTGCATTGAACACCACCGGGAAATGAACGGATGACCGAGGCAACAGACCGTACCGAACGGCAACAGAGTCTCGCCGCAATGTCGGTGGCAGCGATGGGTGTGGTGTATGGAGACATCGGCACCAGTCCGCTGTACACGATGAAGGAGGTATTCTCGAACTCGCACCACCCGGTGCCTGTCACGCCGGACAATGTACTCGGCATTCTTTCGCTGGTCTTCTGGGCGATGACGATCACGGTCTCGCTGAAATACGTCGTTTTCATCATGCGCGCAGACAACCGTGGTGAGGGTGGCATCATGGCCCTGACTGCGCTGGCGCTGCGGGTGGAAAACCTGCACCCGCGCTTGCTCGGCGCGCTGTCGCTGCTCGGCATCTTCGGCGCAGCGCTGTTCTACGGCGATGCGGCGATCACGCCGGCACTGTCGGTGCTGTCGGCGATCGAAGGCCTGGAGGTCGCCACGCCGGCGTTCAAGCCCTACGTCGTACCGATCGCCATCGGCATCCTGATCGCGCTGTTCATGTTCCAGCGCCGCGGCACCGCGAGTGTGGCCGCGCTGTTCAGCCCGGTGATGCTGTTCTGGTTTGCGACGCTGGCACTGATCGGACTGTGGAACGTTGCCGAACATCCCTCGGTACTGATCGCGATCAGCCCGTGGTACGCGCTGCACTTCTTCAGCGCCAGCCCGCTGACTGCGTTCCTCGCACTGGGTGCGGTGGTGCTGGCGATCACCGGCGGCGAGGCACTGTATGCGGACATGGGACATTTCGGTAGACGCCCAATCAAGGCCGCATGGCTCTATTTCGTGTTTCCGGCGCTCTACATCAACTACCTCGGCCAGGGTGCGCGGATCCTCGCCGAGCCCGCAGCAATTCTCAATCCCTTCTTCATGTCAGCCCCCGAGACGCTGATCTATCCGCTGGTCACCCTCGCCACCATCGCCGCGATCATCGCCTCACAGTCGGTCATCTCCGGCGCCTTCTCGATGACCAGCCAGGCGATCCAGCTCGGCTACGCACCGCGCATCCGGATCCGCTATACGTCGGCGCGGGAAAAGGGCCAGATCTACATTCCGAACATCAACTGGCTGCTGCTGATCGCCGTGCTGTCGCTGGTACTGATGTTCCGCACATCTTCGGACCTGGCTTCGGCCTACGGGATCGCGGTCACGATGACGATGATGATCGATACCATGCTCGCCTTCGTCGTCGTGCGTGCACTCTGGGGCTGGTCGTGGTGGCTCGCAGTGCTGTTCCTCGCATTTTTTGTCAGCGTCGACTTCGCATTCTTCTCGGCCAATGCGGTCAAGATCCTCGACGGGGGCTGGTTCCCGCTGGTTCTGGGCTCCGCGGTGTTCATCCTGCTTGCGACATGGAAGCGCGGGCGCACGCTGCTCTACGAGAAACTGATGCAGGACTCGATGCCGCTCGATACGTTCATCACCAGCCTGTCCTACGGCAGCCCGCACCGCGTCGAAGGCACCGGGGTCTTCATGACGACCAACCCGGACGGCGTGCCACGCGCGATGCTGCACAATTTGCTGCACAACAAGATACTGCATCGCACGATCGTGCTGCTGAACGTGTTCGTCGAGGACGTGCCGTACGTTGCTGAAAGCGAACGCGTCAGGGTCGTCGCACTGCCAGAAGGTTTCTACCAGGTGCTGGTGTGCTACGGCTTCAAGGACGAACCGAACATTCCGGTTGCACTGGAGAAATGCGCAACATACGGATTGAAATACGAACCCATGGAAACCTCGTTCTTCCTCGGTCGCGAGACGATCGTGCCGCGCGCGCGGGTTGCGCGCATGCCACGCTGGCGACAACTGCTGTTCACGTTCATGTTCCGCAACGCCGAACCGGCGACCGCATACTTCAAGATTCCACCGAACCGCGTCGTCGAACTCGGCACCCAGATCGAACTCTGAACCGTCGGCGGATCACCGGGCCGAAGGCACACACCCCATTACGGTTTCATCAGGATTCACCAGGATTGCGCCGCCAGCACGGGTTCGGCACTATGCTGGGCTCCCAACGCCCCCGAGTCGGAGACCCTGTCCGTGGAATTCGATCCCAACGCCGCCCGCC
>DAOLKH010000084.1:0-7039 GCA_035331685.1 Pseudomonadales bacterium | reverse complement strand
GCGTTCCTGGGGTGGCGTGCCCGCGGCGAACCGCTGGGGCGGCACGGCGTGGGCAACCGGTTCCTACGACCCACGCACGAACACCACCTTCTGGGGTACGGGCCAACCGGGCCCATACCCGGAACTGCTGCGCGGCTCCGGCAAGGGAAGTCTGCTGTACACCAACACCACTCTGGCGCTGGATGCGGATACGGGCAAGCGTCGCTGGCATTACCAGCACCTGCCACGCGACAACTGGGACATGGACAGCCCGTTCGAGCGCATGCCGATCGATGCGACGGTCGACGGAAAACCACGCCGCCTCCTGGTCACCGCAGCGGGCAAGAACGGTATCGTCTTCGCGCTCGATCGCGATACCGGCACATTCGTCTGGTCCCGGGAAACGATCTTCCAGAATGTCGTGACCGGCATCGATGCGAAGGGCAGGGTGAAGACCAACGAAGGCCTGATCGCCACTGCACTCGGCGAGGAGAAATTCGTCTGCCCGTCGCTGTGGGGAGGCAAGTCGTGGCAGGCGGCGGCGTACAGCCCGTTGAGCGGCATGCTGTACGTTCCGGCCGCTCAGTCTTGCAATACCCTGACGCCGGTGCGCGCAGAGTTCACCGCCGGCAATGTCGTGG
Source organism: Pseudomonadales bacterium (assembly GCA_035331685.1). Lineage (GTDB taxonomy): Bacteria > Pseudomonadota > Gammaproteobacteria > Pseudomonadales > UBA5518 > UBA5518. The sequence goes on along the minus strand of DAOLKH010000084.1, from coordinate 6,419 downwards.
GTTCGGTCACGGCGGGTCCGCGCGTGCTGCCACCGGGAATTGCCGAGGCGGGTGTCATCGATGCGATCGACGTTGCAACCGGCAAACGCAACTGGCGCCACTCGCAGCGGGCGATCCTGAGCAGTTCGCTGCTCGCCACCGGTGGCGGTCTGTTGTTCGGTGGCGACGCCGGGCGTTACTTCATGGCGCTGGACCAGGATACGGGCGAGGTGCTGTGGAAGGTTCGGCTCAATGCACCGATCGGTGGCTATCCGATGGCCTATCAGATCGACGGCGTGCAGTACCTCGCCGTGCCGACCGGCTACAGCGCACAGGCGGGAAGTGGTGCGGCGCTGTTCCCGGAAATTCCGTTGCCCAGCGGCTCAGGCAACTCGCTGTTTGTGTTCAGGCTCCGTGGTTCGGCGCACTGACTGAAAGCCGCAAACCTCAGCTCGACAGGCTGCCGTCTGCAGCCGTACCGACCGCCGACTCATGTTTCATCCGAGCGATCTCATCATCGCAGTATCCAAGCTCGCGCAGTATCTCTTCGCTGTGTTCGCCGACTGTCGGTGGCCTGCGACGGAACACCAGGGGTGTATCCGAAAGGTTGGCAAAGCTGCCCATCTGCTCCAGCCGTCCGACCTGCGGATGATCGAAGGACACGATCCATCCCCGATCCTGGAATTCCGGATCGCGGTGCATCGATGTGGCGAAGGTCGCGTCGCAGATCTCGACTGGCACGCCCGCGGCGTCCAGCTTCCGGAACCATTCTGCCGCACTGTCCGTTCTGAATCGTTCCGCGAACAGCCGTGCCAGTTCGCTGTCGTTGCGCTGACGCGCTGCAGCGTCCGCGTACTTCGCCTCCGACCCACGCAGGGCGGCATTCATGCCGACGGTGATGCCGAGTATCCGATACATGGCATTCCAGTGTGCATCACCGAGCAACAGAACGCTCAGCCATCCGTCCAGCGTCTGGTACAGACGCTGGCCAGCGGAAAAACCATACTGCATCTGATCGAGCCTGGCCCGATCGAAGGGCGAGCCATCAGGGCGGGCGAGGGCGTAGGAAGTGTTCAGCAGGCATGCGTTCACGATCGACGTATCGACGAACTGTCCCTCGCCGGTCCGGTCGCGATGGTAGATCGCCTGTACGACCGCAATGGCCGACAGGAAGCCGGCGCCGGTGTCACCCATCGAGGTATTGCTCCAGAACGGCTTGCCTCCGTCGTGCATCCCGCCGTCCTCGTACTGCACTCCCGCCAGACACGCCCCGGTCTGGTCGTTGCCGGGGTGTGTGCGGCGTGGTCCGTCTTCGTAGCCGCGGAGGTGGCAGTAGATCAGGCCAGGGTTGATCTGCCGCAACGAATCGTAATCGATGCCAAGCCTTCTGGCGGCGTCATAACGCATGTTGTGATGCACCACGTCGGCGTTCTTCACCAGATCGAGAAAGGCTTTCATCCCGTCGCCGGTCTTCATGTTCAGCGCAATGCTTCTTTTGCCGCGATTGGCGATGTATGCGATATGCACGCGGTGCCAGGCCTGGTCGAACAGGTTGTTGATCTTGATGACCTCGGCACCCAGGTCGGCAAGCAGTTGCGCACCGTAGGGGCCTGCAATGGCAGCACCCAGATCCAGCACCCTTATGCCTTGCAGCGGCGCGGTGAGCGCCTTGTGCTGCCCGGGAGTCGGTGTGAAGGGAAGGGGCGCACTGAGCGCGGTCGGTCGCAACTCTTCCGTGTGCTGTCCAACCGAAGGCGCAGCGCGCCGAATCGATGTGGGGCAGGCGTGCAGGCGATGGCAGATCCCCACCTGACGAGTCGCGCCGAGTTCGGGATCAGCGAGTTCGACGACACAGCCATCCCGAAGAAAATCCGCATCGGCAAGCGCCTCTTCGGGCGGCCTGACAGCCTGCAGCGTGATATCGCTGATAACCGCTGCCTTCACCCACTGCGTGGAATCGAACTTCGCGACAGTGGCGGCCAGGGCAGGCTGGTAGTAGCTCAACGTGACCAGTTCCCGGACCTCGGTTCCGATCCGATCCGGATCGTTCTGGATGCGAAGCTCCGGCGTGGCATCCAGCGTAGCGCCTGCACCGGCGGCAAGAATGAAGCGCGGGTTGGGCACCCAGTTATGGATCCAGCGACCATCCCTGCATCGGAAGTGACCTTTTGGCGACTTGCTGCCGAACACCCATGAATCGAAACCGGCAACGTCGACATTTTCGGCACGCTGCCACACATACGATCCGGCGCACAACGCTCCCTGCAGCAGGGAAGTCTCGACGCATTGTCCGCGCCCGGTGACTTCGCGTGCGCGCAGCGCTGCACTGATGCCCAGTGCCAACGCAAAAAACGCACCCAGACTGGGCCAGTTCGACGCGGAAAAAAGCGGGCCGGCACGCTCCGGGCCTTGTGCTGATCCGGGCGGCACATCGAGCTCGGGATAGAGATCCGGCAAGGCATTCATGTGCCGGACCGGACCTTCAGGCCAGCCACGCAGTTCCCACTGCAAACCCGTACGCGCAGCGACAAGGGAGTCGTACCCCGGTCGGTCCGAATGCGCGTTGTCGCGGCCGTAGCCGGTAATCGAGCCGTAGACCAGGCGTGGATTGATCTGCTGCAGCGAGTCGTAATCGATCCCCAACCGCGTGGTGGTTCCGGGACTGAAACTCTCGATCAGCACATCCGCACCGCGTACCAGAGACAGCAGTGCATCCTTGTCGGCCGCGCGCTTGAGATCGAGAACGATGCTGCGCTTGCCACGCTGCCATGCCTTGTAACCCAACTGCGTACGGAACGGGTCACCACCCGGAGGCTCGACCTTGATCACCTCGGCACCATGATCGGCAAGGATCATGCCGGTCATCGGCCCGGCGATGCCCCAGGAAAGGTCCAGTACCCGGATGTCCTTCAAGACCCCGGTCATTGCGTGTGCATCTGGTGCTTGCCGGATCATTCGATTCCTCTCTGCTACTGGACCAGTGTCGGATCAGGCTGCCTGTTCACCGGCTTTCCGACTCGCGCCTATAAACACCTTCAAACACCGTGGTCCATTGCAGACCTCCGTCGGTGCTGACCTGTTCCTGCTGTCGCAGTTCGTCGGCGGACACGGGCACGAGCACGTTGCGAGCTTGCGTGGCATCAGCGGATGAATCGCTCAGCACCATGCCGCCAAGATCGGGCCCACCGGTGCGGTCGGTATGGCTGCCATCACTGGAGACCCAGAACTGACGCCAGTGCCCCTGATCGGGCAGGTAGCTAATCAGGCTCTTGCCGCTGCCACCATCGGCGCCAGTCCATTCTTCCAGCAGCGCACAACCACCAGCAATGGAACTGATGCGGTTATGACCGATGACAGTGCCATCGGCTGTGCTGACTTCCCAGCGGCCGAGCCAGAAATCGAACTGACGGAAGGTGGCTTCGGTACACGATGGTTCCGTTGCGCTTGCGCTCGGGACGATTCCTGAACCCAATATCGCGGTGATCAGTGCACAAAACGTGGATGTACGCAGAGGTTTCACGAGGTATCTCCAAGAAACAATGGGAATAACTAAAGTTCGCATAATGTATATTATGTTAAATGCAATTTTCCCTCGGGTGAGCGTGGTCGGCCTCACCGTGGCTTTCGCACATCCAGTGTGCCGAGCGTGATGACTGCAACGCACAGCACTCCTGCAAAGGAATACAACATCAGTTCATAGCTGCCGGTAGCGTCGAAGCTGACTCCCGCAAACGCCAGGCCTGCGGTCACCGTCAGCGTGATCAGCGGCGACATGGCGCCCATCACGCGGCCATAACTCGCCAGGCCGAAGACCTCCGGCAACAGTGCACCCCAGGTCGGTCCGGTGCCGCCGCTTGCCATGCTGAGCATGAGCATCGCACCCAGCACTGCGATGCGCGACGGCGCGAGTGTGATCAGCAGCACGCCACCGATCATCAGTATCAATGCAATCTGCAGCAGCAACTTCCTGTCGAACCGATCGGCACCGTGTCCGAACAGCAGCTTTCCGACCATGCTGCCGACCGGTGCGGCGATCAGCAAGCGCCCCGCGTCGCTCTGCTGCAGTCCGGCGCCGACCAGGTACGGGGTGAAATTTGCCAGGATCACCGTAATGGTGCAGAAAACCAGCGCCACCGGGGTCCCGATCAACCAGTACTCGCGGCGCGCAAGGATCGCAGCGAAGCGCAATACGGCGCCCTGCCCTGCGACGGACCCGAGCTGTGCTCCAGCTTCCGGGCGCGGTGCGTTGCGTATGGTCAGGAACAGCACGGGCAGCAGCAGCACCACGAGAGCGAGTGCATAGCCTTGCAACCCGCCGCGCCAGCCATGATGTTCGATCAGGTACAGGAACGCCGGTGGAACCAGGAATCCACCGAAGGAAGCACCCAGTGCTGCGATGCCGAGCGCACGTCCGCGTGTTGCAGTGAAACAGCGTGACAGCATCGGATTGATCAACAGGATCCCGAGCAGGTTGTTCGCCACTGCCATCGTGAGCGCGAACACGACGATGAACACCTCGATGCCAGGACTCCACGAAAGCAATGCCAGGCCACTCGCGTATACCAGTGTTGCGATCGACATCAGCAGTCACGGGGAATGGCGGTCGACAAGCGCACCGAAGGCGGGTGCAAGCAGGAAGGCCGCCAGGGTCGATGCCGTCATCGCGTACATCACTTCGGCGCGGGTTGCATCGAGTCCTTCCTGCAGCGGCGACACCAGGAAGCTGAACGAATAGCTGTAGAAGCCGGTCGTGAACAGCTGCGCGAGCAGCGCGCCGACTACGACTGGCCAATACGAGCGGGCAATGTCGGGAGTCGCGTCGTTCAATCGAACACCTTGCCGGGATTCATGATCCCGTACGGATCGAACACGCGCTTGATCGCACGCATCGCGTCGATTTCGGCAGTACTGCGCGTGTAGCCAAGCAACTCCTTCTTCAGCAGTCCTACGCCATGTTCGGCCGAAATACTGCCACCGCATTCGGCAACCAGTGCGGCAATACGATGTGAGGCTGCGCCGCAGAACGTGACAAACACGCTGCTGTCTGCAGTTTCGGGCTGCAACACGTTGAGGTGCAGATTGCCGTCGCCGATGTGGCCATACCACACCACTTCGAAATCGGCGTATTCGCGGGAGATCAAGTCCTGCACCCGATCGATGAAAGCCGGAAGCTGCGGAATCCGCAGCGCGATATCGTTCTTGTACGGCCGCCAGCGAGCCAGGGTCTCGGACATCGCCTCGCGCAGTCGCCACAGTGCATGCGCTTGCGCGAGTGACTGCGAGAGCACGCCGTCGTGCACACTGCCCTCGTCGACCAGTTGCGTCAGCACGTCGAGCGCAGCATCGCGGTTGCCCTCCTCCTCGAATTCGAGCAATACATGGAACGGAGCAGACACGGCAAGCGGTGCACGCATGTCCAGCGCGCGCAGCACGTGCACCAGGCCATTGTGTCCGAAGAACTCGAACGCGTTCAGGGTGAACGCGCGCTGGAATGCGTGCAGCACGGCGAGAATCGACGCGAAGTCGCGTACCGCCAGCAGCATCACGGCCGCTGGTCCGGGCGGCGCGTGCAGGCTCAGCGTGGCCGACGCGACGATGCCCAGAATGCCTTCCGAACCAACGAACAGGTGGCGCAGATCGAGTCCGGTGTTGTTCTTGACCAGTCCACGGTTCAGTTGCATCACTTCGCCGCGCCCGTCGATAACCGTCAGTCCGCGGATCTGCTCGCGCGTCATGCCGTAACGGATCACGCGGATACCACCCGCGTTGGTCGCGATGTTGCCGCCGATCTGACTGGAGCCGGCCGAAGCAAAATCGACGCCGTAGAACAGCCCCGCGTCGGCTGCATGCTGCTGCAGTGTGGCGGTGATCATCCCCGCCTCGACCGTGATCGTGCGTTCCACCGGATCGATCGCCAGCAGGCGATTCATGCGCTCCAGCGCCACCACCATCTCTCCGTGTGCGGCGATCGCTCCCCCGCTGAGTCCGGTGCGCCCGCCCGATGGAACCAGAGGAATGCGCTCGCGGCGTGCAAGATCCACCACCCCTCGCAGCTCCTCGAGGTTGCGCGGCAGAGCCACGCAGGCAGGACGTGGCGGTGCCAGCGCGGTGCGATCGCTGCCGTAGTGCACGGCGGACTGTGGGTCGTCGATCACGCCATCGGCGCCCAGCAGTTCGCGCAGACGACGTGCGACGACTTCCGGGGGTGTGGGCATGTTCTGCGTCTGCGCCGTGTGTTCGGGACGTCCGTGTGTTTGCAATTACCCTCAATCGAGCCTTCGCAACGGCGGCGGCTCGTACGCTCCGTCCAGCACGGACTGTGCCGGCTCGAAGAAACGCAGCGTCAGGAACAAGGGAGCATCGGTGACCGGCAGCCAGTTGACAGTCTTCTCTTCCGGTGGAGTCTGCTGCAAACGTATCACCAGTGCGCCATCCTCGCG
>DAOLKH010000083.1:0-7069 GCA_035331685.1 Pseudomonadales bacterium | reverse complement strand
ACCGGTCACTCGCGAACCCGGGTCCACACCGAGAATCACGGCCGCCGTCCCCGGCGCACCATGCCCGGGAGACTGCGCACCCGCGTTCAGCCCGTGTTCTCCGCTGCGGGCGTGCGCAGCCGGATGTGCAGGTCACGCAACTGCCCCGCATCAACGACGCCAGGCGCCTCGGTGAGCAGGCAGTTCGCACTCTGCGTTTTCGGAAATGCAATCACGTCGCGGATCGAGTCCGATCGCGTCATCAGCATCACGAGCCGGTCCAGACCGAACGCCAGCCCCCCGTGCGGTGGCGCCCCGTAGCGCAGAGCATCGAGCAGAAAGCCGAACTTCTCGCGCGCCTCATCCTCACCGATGCCAAGTATGCGGAATACCGATTGCTGCATGTCGCGCGTGTGGATACGAATCGAACCGCCGCCGAGCTCCGTACCGTTCAGCACCATATCGTAGGCCTGCGAAAGCGCACTGCCCGGGTCATTGACCAGAACCTCCGGCGCACAGGCCGGACGCGTGAACGGATGGTGCAACGGACTCCAGCGCCCCTTGTCGTCACGTTCGAACATCGGAAAATCGACCACCCACAGCGGCGCCCACTCGCAGGTGTAGAGCTCGAGATCGGCACCAAGCTTGCAGCGCAGCGCCCCAAGCGCTTCGTTGACCACCTTTGCACGGTCGGCGCCAAAGAAGATCAGATCACCGTCCTGCGCCGCAGTGCGCTCGAGCAACTCGCGCCTTACTTCGAGCGGCAGGAATTTCACGATCGGCGATTGCAGGCCTTCCTCGAGATCGTTGCGGTCGTTCACCTTGATGTATGCCAATCCCTTGGCGCCGTAGATTCCGACGAAACGCGTGTAGTCGTCGATCTGCTTGCGACTCAGCAACGCCCCTCCACGAGGCACCTTCAACGCCGCGACGCGCCCCTCCGGATCGCTGGCCGGCGCTGCGAACACCTTGAAGTCCACATCGCACATCAGATCACTCACCTCGACCAGTTCGAGCGGAATGCGCAGATCCGGCTTGTCACTGCCGAAACGCCGCATCGCCTCGGCCCAGGTCAGGCGCGGGAATTCACCGAGATCGTGCCCGAGAACCGCAACGAACAGCTCGCGCACCATGGCTTCGGCGACCGCGGTGATCTCCGCCTGGTCGGCGAAGGCAAACTCGATGTCGATCTGCGTGAACTCGGGCTGGCGGTCTGCACGCAAATCCTCGTCACGGAAGCACTTCACGATCTGGTAGTAGCGATCGAAGCCAGCCACCATCAGCAGCTGCTTGAACAGTTGCGGCGATTGCGGCAGCGCGAAGAAACGCCCCGGGTGCGTGCGGCTCGGCACCAGATAATCCCGCGCGCCTTCGGGCGTCGCGCGCGTCAGCATCGGTGTTTCGACTTCGATGAAGCCACGGTCGCCGAGGAAATTGCGAATCGATCGCGCGATATCGGAGCGCAGGCGCAGGTTGCCGAGCATCTCCGGGCGGCGCAGATCGAGATAGCGGTACCGGAGCCGGGTTTCCTCGCCGACATGCGCGTGCTCGTCGAGCTGGAACGGCGGCGTTTCGGCCACGTTCAGAATTTCCAGTGCGCTCGCGTAAACCTCGATGCGTCCGGTCTTCATCGCCGGGTTCACGGTGGCTTCGCTGCGCTCGCGCACGCACCCTCGCACGCGCAGCACATATTCGTTGCGCACGCGATCAGCGAGTGCAAAGTGTTCACCGCAATCCGGATCGACCACGACCTGCACCACTCCTTCGCGATCGCGCAGGTCCACGAAAATCACGCCACCATGGTCACGACGACGGTCCGCCCAGCCGCAGAGCGTGACCTCCTGGCCAGTGTGGGAAACGTCGAGATCGCCACAATAGTGCGTGCGCATACCTGGATTCCGTCGTGTTCGAGTGCCTGGTTGTCTCAATTGCCGCCGTCAGCAGCGGGTGCCGCTGATGGTGTTGCCGCAGTGGCCGGCTTGTCGGGAGCCGTCGCACCCGCCGCGTCACCAGCCAGATTCTTCTTGCTGCCGCTCTTGAAGTCGGTCTCGTACCAGCCGCCGCCTTTCAGCCGGAAGCCGGCGGCGCTGATCTTGCGCCGCAGCTTCGTCTCGCCGCAGTGGGGACACAGCGTCAGCGGTTCATCCGCGATCTTCTGCAGCTTTTCCAGCTCGTGATTGCAGCCATCGCAGCGGTATTCGTAGATGGGCACTCCAGATCCTCCCGGGGATATCCGGTCACACCGGCTGCGTCAACGGCGCAGCCAGCAAAAAGACCGGCGATTATACTCCAGCTCCTGCGCATGGATTATGCGAATTCATGCCGGATCCCGGCCATCAACGGCTGGCGCTGGCGCTCCGGCAGCGTCAACGTGCCGCGCATGCTGCCGGGCGCGCAGAATTGAGGAAACACTCTGTTGCCGTGCAGGAATGAATGCATTATATATACGCGCGCTGCAGCGAACCGTGCATGAAATCCGGTATTTGCAGTGTGCAAACAGGCTTCATCGGTGCGGGAGCCGCATCACCGAACAACCCCCCGAACCCACAAAGGAAGACACATGGCCGCAGACAAGAAAAAAGCCGTGAAGGCAAAGGCAGCTCCGAAGAAGGCTGCTGCAAAGGCAGCCCCGAAAAAGGCTGCTTCCAAACCCGCCGCGAAGGCTGCGGCAAAACCAGGGCCGATCAAGGATCGCTGGAGCAAGACCCAGATCCTGAACGAAATCGCCGAACGTACGCAGGTCTCGCGCAAGCAGGCCACCTCCATCATCGATGAGCTTGCGGATATCATCGGTCGCCATCTTGGCAAGGGCGGCGCCGGTGAATTCGTGCTGCCGGGGCTGTTCAAGATCAACACCCGCAAGAAGCCCGCACAAAAGGCACGCAAGGGCATCGATCCGTTCACCAAGCAGGAGCGGACATTCCCCGCCAAGCCTGCATCGACATCGGTGAAGGTTCGCCCGCTGAAGAAGCTGAAGGACATGGCTCACTGAGCCACCCGGCACTCAGCCGAAATCGAAAGCCCTCACGGGTATCCGTGGGGGCTTTTCGTATGCCTGCGCAATCCCGCGAAGCGAGTTGCCCCCGTCACGTCGCACCAAGAAGGTCTCGCAGCGTCGCACACAAGGCGTCACATTCGGCAGCGGAATAGGGACTGGCTGGCACTACGCCCCAGACCGGACGCGGCCACGCCGGATCGCTCGTGAAACGCACGATATGGTGTACGTGCAGCTGTGGCACCTGGTTGCCGAGTGCGGCGACATTGAGTTTGTCGCCCCCGAAATGCGCCATCAACGTGCGCCCCAGCCTTGCCGATTCACTCCAGAACTGCGCCAGATCCGGCTCGGAGAGCTCGTGAAGCTCACGCAGAGCGCTGCGCCGTGGCACGAGGATCAGCCACGGGTAGTTGCGATCGCGCATCAGCAGCACGCAGCACAGCGGCAGGTCGCCGACCAGTGCGCAATCCGCAGCGAGCACGGGATGCAATGCGAATCCGGCTTCCGATTGCGTCATCGTTCCCTTCCTTCCTCTTCACCGTCGTTTTCGCCTGTACGCTGATCATCCGGAGCCGTAGAATCCGCTGCTCTAACCCAACCTCCGGATTTCGCGGAATACTAGCAGCATGCGCGCCAGCCAGCTCCTGATCGCCACCCTGAAGCAGACACCGGCCGACGCCGAGGTGATCAGCCACCAGCTGATGTTGCGCGCGGGAATGATTCGTCGTCTGGCTTCGGGCCTCTATACCTGGCTCCCGCTGGGCCTGCGGGTGCTGCGCAAGGTCGAGCGTATCGTGCGCGAGGAAATGGACCGCAGCGGTGCGCAGGAAGTGCTGATGCCCGTGGTACAGCCGGCGGAACTGTGGCAGGAATCGGGACGCTGGGTGCAATATGGCCCGGAGCTGTTGCGCATCGCAGATCGCCACGAGCGCGCCTTCTGCCTCGGACCCACGCACGAGGAAGTGATTACCGACCTCGCACGCAACGAGTTGCGCAGCTACCGCCAGTTGCCGGTCAACTTCTACCAGATCCAGACCAAGTTTCGCGACGAGATCCGCCCGCGCTTCGGCGTGATGCGCGCGCGTGAGTTCGTGATGAAGGACGCCTATTCCTTCCACCTCGACGAGCAGTCGCTGGACCAGACCTACCGTGAGATGCACCGTGCGTACTGCCGCATCTTCGACCGCATCGGGCTCGACTACCGCCCGGTAGTGGCCGACACCGGCAGTATCGGCGGCAGCGAGTCGCACGAGTTCCACGTGCTTGCCGACTCCGGAGAAGACGCGATCGCGTTCAGCGACACCGGCGACTATGCCGCCAACGTCGAGAAGGCCGAAGCACTCGCGCCCGCAGAGACTCGTGCAGAACCGAACGAGACATTGACCGAGGTGGCGACACCGGGCCGGCACACGATCGCCGACATCAGCGAGTTCCTGGGCGTAACCCCGCAACGCACACTGAAGACGCTGATCGTGATCGGCTCCGGGACACCGTTGGTGGCGCTGGTGGTGCGCGGCGACCATCAGTTGAACGCGATCAAGGCCGAGGCACATCCGCTGGTCGCCACGCCCCTGCGTCTCGCCGACGATGCCGCGATCACCACAACTCTCGGCTGCCGTCCTGGTTCGCTGGGACCGGTGGGCATCGGCATTCCGGTACTCGCCGATCGCAGTGCTGCTGCACTGTCCGACTTCGTCTGCGGTGCAAACCGCGACGGCTACCACCTGCGCGGTGTGAACTGGGGGCGCGACTGCAGCCACGACGAGGTCTGCGACCTGCGCAACGTGGTCGACGGCGATGCCAGCCCCGACGGCCAGGGCGCCCTGACGGTACGTCGCGGCATCGAGGTCGGCCACATCTTCAAGCTCGGGCGCAAATACAGCGAGGCGCTTGGCGCACGCGTGCTCGACGAGACCGGCGCCGAATGCACCCTGATCATGGGCTGCTATGGCATCGGCGTTTCCCGCATCGTCGCGGCGGCGATCGAGCAGAACCATGACAGCGCCGGCATCGTCTGGCCCCGGGCGATCGCACCGTTCACGGTCGCGGTCGTGCCACTGAATGCACAGAAATCGGCGCTCGTACGCGAAACCGCCGAACGTCTGTACGCGGATCTCGGCGCCCTCGGCATCGATGTGCTGCTCGACGATCGCGAGGAGCGTCCCGGCGTCAAGTTCGCCGACATGGAGCTGATCGGGATTCCGTACCACGTGGTGATCGGTGAGCGCTCGCTTGCGAACGGCGTGGTCGAATACCGGCAGCGCACCGGAGGCGAACGCGCGGAGGTGCCGGTTGCATCGATCGCGCAGTTGCTGCGCGACCGTATAATCCAGAACTGAACCCGAAAGCGAGGAGAAGACGATGATCAAGCTGATCCTGCTCGTGGCGATCGCCTGGCTGCTGTGGCTGATCCGTGAGGAGCTGGTACAGATGGGCGAACGCCAGCGCAACCTCAAGGCGATGCTGGAGCGGCTCACGGAGCGCGTCGATCGTCTGGCCAGCGCGACCCGTCAGCCGGACTCCGGGAGCGACGACTGATTCAGCCGCTGCGCAGCCAGCGCGCGACGTCCTCGGCAAAGTAGGTGAGGATCATGTCCGCGCCGGCGCGTCGGAACGCGGTCATGGTCTCCATGACCAGCGCGCGCTCGTCCATCAATCCGGCTGCCGCTGCGGCCTTGATCATCGCGTATTCGCCGCTTACCTGGTAGACGGCGAGCGGGCGCGCACAGCTGGCACGGATCGCGGCCAGCACGTCGAGATATGCGAGCCCCGGCTTCACCATCAGGATATCGGCGCCCTCTTCCTCGTCACGCAATGATTCCGCAAGCGCTTCGCGGGCATTGGCCGCGTCGAGCTGGTACGTCGCACGGTTGCCCTTGAAGCTGCTGTCGACCGCATCACGGAACGGACCGTAGAACGCCGAGGCGAACTTGGTCGAGTACGACATCACCGGCAGGTGCGAAAAGCCGGCCCCGTCGAGGCCGGCACGGATTGCGGCAATCATGCCGTCCATCATGCCCGACGGAGCGATCATGTCGACGCCCGCATGCGCTGCGGTCAGCACCTGGCGCACCAGATTCGCAACGGTCGGGTCGTTCAGCACCTGCTCATCCTCGACCACACCGCAGTGTCCGTGATCGGTGTATTCGCAGAAACAGTTGTCGCTGATCACCAGCATGTCGGGCGCCGCCCGCCTGGCACCGCGGATCATGCGCGCCATCAGCCCTTCCGGATTCCAGGTGTCGCTGCCACAGGCGTCCTTGTGCTGCGATACGCCGAACAGCATCACCGCGCCGATGCCCAGATCACGTGCCCGTGCAACGACCTCGCCAAGCCCGGCCTCGGTATGGCGCACCACGCCCGGCATGCTCGGAATCGGCACTGCACGCGTCGCACCCTCCTCCACGAATACCGGCAGGATAAGTTGCGAGGGCACAAGCGAGGTCTCGCGCACCAGCGCACGCAAGCGCTCACTGCCACGCAGACGACGGAAACGGAACCGCAGTTCGGTCACGACAGGGACTCTCCGGTGCGATGCAGATGAATCGGTCTCAGACGCCCATGTTGCCGAGCGTGACCAGCATGCTGTTGACGATCGCCGTCAGATTGGGATGACGTGCCTCGAAGCCGCTCAGCGCCTCCTCGAGCTCGTCCACCAGGCCAGCAGGATCACCGACGCGGTTCTCCGCATCGAGCTCGTGCTGCACGCTCTCCGCAAGCTGGTGCAGCCGCTCGAGCCGCGCCACATCGGCGCCATCGGTACGCGCGATCTCCTCGCGCAGGCGCACCAGGTCGGCACGCAGTCTGTCGATCGGCATCACAAGTCTCCGGCTGTCGATGCGCAGATTATCGGCCATCACGCCGGGGCGGCATACCCCCGCGATCAGGACGAATCCTGACCTGTTGGCAACTTGAGCCGCATATCGACTGGCTGTGATCGTGACGAAAGACCCGGCTCGACCCCGCCGGCATGAATGCCAACCTACGCCCAAATCAGGTCCACGCACTGCTCATGTCGACGCTCGAAGGGCTGTTGCGACAGCCTCTCAGGGCGCACCGTCGAAAAAGGTACGGAACCCGCTCGGTGCGTGTCGC
>DAOLKH010000082.1:0-7076 GCA_035331685.1 Pseudomonadales bacterium | reverse complement strand
GGAAGAACCCGGACCAGTTGCGTGCGATGGCCGTCGATACCCGATCCGGCGTCGACTTCATCGCGATGCCGTCGAACGTCGCGGCCAACCTCTACAACCGCGGCGTGAAACTGCGCCTGATCAATATCTCCACCTGGGGTGTGCTGTGGCTGGTCTCGCGCGATCCGAACCTGAAGACGCTGGAAGACTTCAGGGGCAAGGAAGTGGTGATGCCGTTTCGCGCCGACATGCCGGACATCGTGTTTCAGACGCTCGCGGCCAGGGCAGGGCTGGACGCACGCAAGGACTTCACGCTGCGCTACGTCGCCTCACCGATGGACGCCATGCAGCTGCTGATCATGCGCCGCGCCGACCACGCCGTACTCGCCGAGCCGGGCGTCTCGATGGCGTTGCGCAAGACGCACTCGTTCCCGATCAGCATCATTGCGCCGGAGCTGTACCGCAGCGTCGATCTGCAGCAGGAGTGGGGGCGCCTGTTCGACCGGCCTGCACGCATCCCGCAGGCCGGCGTGGTCGCGATGGGTCGGACACTCGACAATCCGGCATTGATCGAGCGCATCCAGAAGGCCTACGCGGATTCGCTCGCCTGGTGCGAGGCCGACCCCGATGCCTGCGGCGTCATGGCGGCGAAATATGTGGACATCCTCACGCCGGAGGCGATTGCCGATTCGGTGCGCACGGACCAGACCGCCTTCGTGACGGCACGCGACGCGCGCCCCGAACTCGAGTTCTTCTACAGCCAGCTCGTGGCGCGCCAGCCGGCCCTGATCGGCGGCCGGCTGCCGCCCGCCGACTTCTATTACGACGCAGGCGACGACGGGAAATGAGCGATCGCACGCCGGCACGGCAGACGATCCGATGAGCCTGCTCAGGGCCTGGCTCGCCGGCCTGCCCGCCTACGTCTGGAGCGGCTGGGGCGCCGTCGCCAGCCTGCTGCTGCTGGTCGCGGCGTGGGAAGCAGGCAGTGCGGTCTACGGTCCGCTGATCCTGCCCGACCCCGCGACCACCTTCGCGACTCTCGCCGAGTTCACGAAAAACGGCACTGCATGGCCGGAAATCGCGGTCACCACGCGGCGTGCGCTGAGCGGGCTCGCGCTCGCGGTCAGCGCCGGCAGCCTGCTCGGGCTTGCCGCCGGCGTCTCGATGACCGCATCGATGATGGCGCGCCCGCTGGTCACCGTGCTGCTCGGCACTCCGCCGATCGCCTGGCTGGTGCTGGCGATGCTGTGGTTCGGCACCGGCGACGGCACGCCGGTGTTCACGGTCTTCATCGCCTGCTTTCCGATCGTCTTCGTCGGCGCCCTGCAGGGAGCACGCACGCTCGATCTGCATCTGCGGGACATGGCGCTGGTGTTCCGGCTGCCGCTTCGCATGAAGATCCTCGATCTCTACCTGCCGCACGTGGTGTCGTACCTGTTCCCGGCGTGGATCACCGCGCTCGGCACGGCGTGGAAGGTCGTCGTGATGGCCGAACTGCTGTCGTCGAACGACGGTGTGGGCGCCGCGCTGGCGGTGAGCCGTGCCCAGCTCGACACCGCGGCGACGCTGGCCTGGGTGGGTGCGGTCGTCGGGCTGCTGCTCGCGGTCGAGTACCTGGTGCTCGAACCAATCAAGCGCGAAGTCGAACGCTGGCGCGAAGTGCCGCATGAACCCGCCTGAACTGCGCCTGAGCGGCGTGGGGCACGCCTACGCGATCCGCAAGGTCATCGAGAACGTCGACCTGCAACTGCCGGCGGGGCGCGTGCTGGCGCTGGTCGGCCCCTCCGGTTGCGGCAAGACCACGCTGCTGCACCTCGCGGCCGGGCTGCTGACGCTGCGCACCGGCACCATCAGCAACGGCTTTCGCAACCCGGCGGTGATGTTCCAGCAGCCGCGCCTGCTGCCGTGGAAAACGACACGCGACAACATCGCGCTCGGCCTGAAGGCAGCAGGACTGGCGCGCGCCGAGTGCAGCAACCGTGCGCTGGCAATGGGGCGGGCGGTCGGACTCGACGCCGAGGCGCTCGAGCAGTTTCCGCACGCGCTCTCCGGCGGCATGCAGAGCCGTACCGCACTGGCGCGGGCGCTGGTGCTGGAACCGGACCTGCTCCTGATGGACGAGCCCTTCTCGGCGCTCGACATAGGCCTGAAGGCACAGTTGCACCGCCTGCTGCTCGACCACCAGGCACGACGCAATCTTGCAGTGCTGATGATCACGCACGACCTGATGGAAGCGGTGCGTCTGGCCGACAGCGTGCTCGTGATGGCGAGCGATCCGGGGCGGATCGCCGAGCGCATCGGGATCGAGACACCGGCGCTCGCACGCGACGACGCCTTCGTCCACCGCACCACGGCGGAACTGCTGCAGTCGCAGGTGGTGCGCGCGTGTTTCGGTCTCGAAGCCGCCCCGCAAGCCACCGTTGCCGGCACCCGCTCCGGGGTGGTGTGCACGTGAAGGCGGGGTTGCTGCAGGATCATCCGCTATGGCTGTGCGGCTTTCGCCCGTTCTTCCTGCTGGCGGCTGCCGGCATTCCGCTCTTCATCGCACTGTGGCTGGGTTTCCTGCTGTTCGGCCTGCCGCTGCCGGCGGTGGCGGGTGGCCCCTTCGTCTGGCATGCGCACGAGCTGATCTTCGGCGTGGCGCTTGCGGCCGTCACCGGCTTTGCATTGACCGCGATTCCCGAGTTCACGTCCACGGCCGATATCAGCCGTCGTGCCGTGCAACGCCTCGTCGCGCTGTGGCTGCTCGGTCGTGCCGCTTTCTGGAGCAGTGGGCTGCTTGGCCTGCCGGCGCTGCTGCTGGCAGCGAGCGCTCACCTCGGTCTGCTGGCGTACCTTGGCTTGCTGCTGCTGCCGCGCCTGTGGCGCGATCCGGGCCGGCGCCATCTGTCGTTCATATGGTCGATCGCTGCACTGATCGGCTGTGTGGCCGGCTTCTACGCCGCAGCGCTTGCCGGCACCGATCCGTTGCGCTGGCTGCACGCCACGCTCGGCGTGCTGATGATCCTGATCGTCGTTGCGCTCAGCCGCATCTCGATGCGCATCGTGAACGCCGCGATCGAGGAGCGGCTCGGCAACACGCAAGCTGGCGACGAATACCGCGCCCGCCCGCCGCGGCGCAACCTGGCGATCGTCTGCATCGGCCTGCACACGGCGGTCGGGCTGCTCGCGCCCGAGGCACGCATCGGCGGCTGGCTCGCGCTCGCGAGCGCTGCCGCACTGTTCAATCTGCTGAACGACTGGCACGTGGGGCGTGCGCTGTGGCGTCGCTGGCCGCTGATGCTCTACGCCATCTACCTCTTCATGGCGGCGGGTTACGCGCTGATGGGCTTCGCGATCATTCTGGACGGCAACTGCTACAGCGCCGGGCGCCACCTCACCGCGCTCGGTGCGATGGGGCTCGCAATCCACGCCGTGCTGTGCATCGCGGGCCGACAGCACTGTGGCTACCCGCTCGATGAGCGCCTGTGGATACCGATCGGCGCCTGCCTGATCGGCATTGCTGCGCTCGCACGCGCGGCGACGGTACTGCCGGGCGCGCCGAGCGGCTTTTTGCTCGGCCTTGTCGGTCTCGCCTGGGGCGCAGCCTTCGTCAGCTATCTGTGGCATATGGCACCGCTGCTGCTCGGTCCGCGCCCCGACGACGGCTGCGGCTGCGAGGGCGTCATTTCAGCCGACGACGTGGCAAACTGAACCTGCGTACCAGTATTCTGCGTGCACTGCACGTTCGCCCGGAGAAAACGCCATGAGTCATGAAAAGCCCCTGAGTGAACTCGTGAAGCCGGACTGGATCAGCGCCCCCGACTGGCAGGCGACGCTGGAGAAGGTCGGGTCGCTGGAGCGTATTCGCGCCGACGCGCGGGCGCACGTCGCGACCTACCTGGCGACCAACGGCGAGGACGGCTACCACCAGGAACTCGCACCACTCCCCTGCCTGCTGATCACGACAGTCGGCCACAAGAGCGGCAAGCAGGCGATGACGGCACTGAACTTCCTGCTGCTGGACCAGAAGTACTACGTGGTGGGCTCGCTTGCCGGCATCGGGACCGATCCGGTGTGGGCGAGGAACCTGAAGCACACGCCGCAGGCGTGGGTGCAGGTGAAGGACCAGCGCTGGGAGGCCGAGGTTCACCAGCTCGGTGACGCGGAACGTGCAGCGATCTGGCCGACTCTGGTGAAGAAGATGCCGCTGTGGGAAGTATTCCAGCAGCGCACGGATCGGCCGTTCCCGGTGTTTGCCCTCAGCCCGAAGGCGAACCGGGGCTGAGGCGGGTACACGGAACGCAGCAGATTGCACGGTTGGAGCGCGCGGGCCAGATGAACACCAGCGAAGACGCACTGAGGGACCTGCTCGACGAGCAGGCGATCCGCAAGGTGGTGTTGCGCTACTGTCGCGGCATCGACCGCCTCGACCGTGAGCTGGTCAGGAGCTGCTATCACGACGACGCCACCGACGAGCACGGCAGCTTCTGCGGCAGCGTGGACGAGTTCATGAGCTGGGCCTTTCGCATCGCGTCGCGCTACGAGATGACGATGCATTTCCTCGGCAATCTTCTGGTCGAGCTAGGCCCGCCACGCGGGAACGGCCAGCGCGCCGCGCGCGCCGAAAGCTACGGCGTCGCGCACCACCGCCGCACCGGCGGTCCGCCCGAGCACAATCTGCTGGTCGGCTTTCGCTACATCGACCGCTTCGAGAAACGCGCTGACGGGGTGTGGCGCATCGCGCGCCGCGTATGCACCACCGAGTGGGTGCGCCGCGACGACGAATCGGCGTGGTGGCCGATCCCCCAGGGCATGCGCACGGGCCGGCGCGACCGCAGCGACCCGGTCTACGAAGCGATCGACTGATCCGCGCCCGGGGCCACACCGCGCAACAGGCGCAGCCCGTTGAACACGACGATCAGACTCGCGCCCATGTCGGCAAATACCGCCATCCACATCGTCGCGCTGCCGAATACCGCAAGCAGCAGGAACACCAGTTTGATCCCGAGCGCAATCGCGATGTTCTGCCACAGCACCACGCGGGCCCGGCGCGACAGCCGGATCATTTCGGGGATGCGACGCAGATCGTCGTTCATGATCACGATGTCTGCCGCTTCCATCGCGGTATCCGTACCGGCTGCACCCATCGCAATGCCGATATCGGCCTGCGCGAGCGCGGGAGCGTCGTTGATGCCGTCGCCGGCCATCGCGACCACACCAAAGGACTGCTGCATCTCGCGGATCGCGGCCAGCTTGTCGGTGGGCAGCAGGTTGGCGCGCACGTCGTCGATGCCCGCCTCGGCGGCGATGGTGCGTGCCGTGGTCTCGTTGTCACCGCTCAGCATGAAGCTGCGCACCCCGAGTGCGTGCAGCTCGGCCAGCGCGGTTTGCGAGCTTTGCTTGATGCGATCGGCGACCGCGAAGATCGCGAGCACCTGCGTCTGCGATGCCAGCATCGTCACCGTCCTGCCCTGGCGTTCGTGCTCCGCCAGTCGCGCCTCGATGGCAGCACCGCACAGCCCCCGCTCCTCGATCAGGCGGTGGTTGCCGAGCACGAGTCGCTGTCCGTCGGTCTGCGCTTCGATGCCGCGCCCGGCAAGCGCCGTGAAGCCGCTCAGCTCGCCGTTGTCTGCCTGCACGTCCGCAGCGATCGCGCGCGACACCGGGTGGTCGGAATGCCCGGCAAGGACGCGCGCCCAGTACATCACGGTGGGCTCGGGAAACGGCGACGGCAGGTACTCGCTCGCGACCAGGCGTGGGCGGCCTTCGGTGATCGTGCCGGTCTTGTCGAGCGCAACGGCACGAATGCGATGCGCGCTTTCCAGATACACGCCGCCCTTCACGAGCACGCCACGGCGCGCGGCCGCGGCCAGTCCGCTGACGATGGTGACCGGTGTCGCGATCACCAGCGCGCACGGGCAGGCGATGACCAGCAGCACCAGTGCCTTGTAGAGCGCCAGCATCCAGCTCCAGCCGACCAGCCACGGCGTCAGCACGGCGACGAGCACCGCGAACGCAAACACCAGCGGCGTGTAGACCGCGGCAAAGCGGTCGACGAACTGCTGGGTAGGCGCACGCGCGCCCTGCGCCTGCTCGACCGCGTGGATGATGCGCGCGAGCAGGGTGTTGCCGCTCGCGGCCGTCACCCGCAGCTCGAGCGTGCCGGTTTCGTTGATCGTGCCGGCAAACACACCATCGCCCGGTCCCTTGTCGACCGGCAGGCTCTCGCCGGTGACCGGCGCCTGGTTCACGCTGCCGTTGCCCGCGAGCACGACGCCATCGAGCGGGATGCGCGCACCCGGCCTGACGCGCACCACCGCGTCGATCGGCACCTGTGCGGCAGCAACGCTGGTCCAGCCACCGTCCGCCTGCTTCAGTTCGGCCGTTTCGGGTGCAAGATCGAGCAGGCCCTTGATCGCATTGCGCGCGCGATCGACCGCGCGCGCCTCGATCAGCTCCGCGATCGCGTAGAGCGCCATCACCATCGCCGCTTCCGGCCACTCACCGATCAGCAGCGCCCCGCTTACTGCAACCGACATCAGCGCGTTGATGTTCAGGCGACCGCGCAGCAGCGCACTGATGCCCTTGCGGTACGTCGAGAAGCCCGACAGCACGATGGCACCGACCGCGAGCCCCAGCGTCAGCACACGCGCGACCCCACCCGCAGGCACCAGCAACACGACGGCTTCGGCACATCCGGCGAGCAGCACCGCCAGCGCCAGCCGCAGCATCTCGCGGCCGGGTCCTGCGTCGCGGGCGGCCACTGTGCCGGCGGATCCGGACAGCGCCTGCGGATCGAAGCCGGCCTTGCGTATCGACGCGAGGATGGCCGGCAGTGCAGCCGCGTCGGCATCGATGCGCAGCGTGCGCTGTCCGAGGTCGAAATGCAGCGCCTTCAGTCCGTCCACTCCCGCGACGGCAAGCCGGATTTCGGACTCTTCCGCCGCACAGTCCATCGTCTCGATCCGGTAGCCAGGCAGCACCTGGTCGCTTTCGTGAACCGCTCGCTCAGAATCCATCGGTGTGCCTCCAACTGCACGCGCGTGCCCGCTCACACGCCGCGTCCGCTCGTGTCGCGACGCATCGCGGACGGCACGCTTCCGGTCCAGGACTTG
>DAOLKH010000081.1:0-7086 GCA_035331685.1 Pseudomonadales bacterium | reverse complement strand
CCTTCCCCGCCGCCTTCCCGACCCGTCACTGGCACGCGTTGTCCGGGACGCATCGAAGCGGCTCCGGGCGACCGGGACACACGTCGCATGCCACCGTACCCGGAAAATTTCTGCACCTGAGCCTTTGCCTGCCACGGAGAAGATATCCATGTTGCGTCTGTCCAACCTCGACGCCGGCCTGCTGCACGGCGAGACGCCGGAGATGCCGATGCACACGATGGGCATCCTGCTGCTCGAGAAGCCGGCGCGTGCGTTCCATGCACGCTTCGAACGCACTCTGCAGGCACGCCTGCACCTGATCCCGCCATTGCGACGACGCCTGGTTGCAGGCCCGCTCGGGATCGGGGATCCGCACTGGATCGAAGATCCCGACTTCTGCCTCTCGAATCACCTGCTGCGCGCGGCACTCCCGGCACCCGGTGGCGTGCGCGAGCTGGAGGCATTCGCCGGCCTGCTTGCAGGCCGCCTGCTCGACCGTTCGCGACCGCTGTGGGAAGTCCACCTGATCGAGGGACTGCACGACGGATCGATCGCACTGATCGTCAAGGTGCATCACGCGATGATGGACGGATCCCGGCTGGTCTCGGCGCTCGAGACGCTGCTCGACCCGTCGCCACGCGTACGACGCATGCCGCCACCGCAGCAGGCATGGACCCCGGAACAGGAGCCATCGCTGGGGTGGAAGGCGCTCGATGCCTCGCGCGCACTCATCAAGCGGCCATACCACCTTGTCGGCAGCGCAGCCGAGATTGCCGGCGCGCTGTTGCGGCGCAGACAGGCAGCGACTGCAGCGGAACCCGCCGAAGCCGAGACTCCCACCCGTGCGCGGGTCTTCGATGCGCCACCCACTCCGTTCAACGGTCGGCTGTCGACGCTGCGCGCGATCGGCATGAACGATGTCGCGCTCGACAGCGTGAGGGCGATCGCGAAGCACTTCGGAACCAGCGTGAACGATGTGGTACTCGCGGCGAGCTGCGCTGCGCTGCGTGCCTGGCTGATTGCACACGCCGCACTGCCCGCAACCCCGTTGCTCGCCACGGTACCGGTGGCGCAACGTGCTGCCGCCGGCGACCCGGAGCGCGGCAACCGCATCTCGATGATCCTCGTCACTCTGCCGGTGCAGGAAGCCGATGCGCGCGAGCGCCTGCAGGCGATCCACGAACAGACCGCCGTCGCCAGGAAGCGTCACAGCAGCAACCAGGGCGATGTGTTCCGCCAGACGGCGGACCTGCTGCTGAACCTGTTTCCGCCCTCGACGCTGTCGCGGATCATGGCAATCTACTCCGGCAGTGAACTCGCCAATCGCATCACGCCGCCGTGGAACCTGGTGATCTCGAACGTGCCGGGTCCGCAGGCCGCACGTTACTGCGCCGGCACGCGCGTGCAACGCATCCATCCCTTCGGCCCCCTGCAACTCGGCTCTGGCATCAACATCACGGTGATGAGCACAGCAGGAAGGTTGTGTATCGGCGCGCTGGCGTGCCGGCGCATGATGCCGGACGTCGCACTGGTCACCGACGGTTTTGCTGCGGAAATCGCCCACCTCGATCGCATCGCGCGTACCACGCGCCGTCGTCGCGGCCAACCGCACCGCAACTCATGAGGAATGCACGCCTGTCTGCAACAAATGGACGAATCGCAATCTCATCGATATTTTGTCGATAAGGAAAATTTCCTATAGTGATCCGGCCAGACAGCAATCAGCCCACACCGCCTCGGGAGCAACCTCATGAGCGTACTGCTCGATCTCACGCCCGACGAAGTCCTTTCCACCACCCGGGCGGTGCGCAAGCGTCTCGACCTGAAACGTCCGGTACCGCGCGCGATCGTCGAGGAATGCATGGCGCTCGCGATGCAGGCGCCGAACGGCTCCAACATGAACACCTGGCGCTTCGTCGCGGTGGACGATCGCGCGACCATCGCGCGCATGGCTGCGATCTACAACGCAGCGATGGACGAGCAGATCCGCGCACTGGGTGACGCAGTCGGCGAGAACTATGCCGGCGCCTCGATTCCCGGTTCAGAAAAAATCGGCGACTCGGTGCAATTCCTGCGTGAACACCTGGCCGAGGTGCCGGTGCTCGTGATTCCCGTGTTCGCGGGACGCACCGAGAACGCGAGTGTGTTCCTGCAGGCGAGCATGTGGGGTTCGATCGTGCAGTCGGTATGGAGCTTCATGCTCGCGCTGCGCCCGCGCGGTCTCGGCAGTTGCTGGACCACCGTCCACCTGCACCGCGAGCGCGAGATGGCGGAGCTGCTCGGCATTCCTCACCACTACACCCACGCCGGTCTCTTTCCGGTCGCGTACACGCAGGGCACGGATTTCCGCCCTGCATGGCGCAGACCGGTGAACGAGGTGCTGTTCTGGAACAATTTCGGCAGCAGCGCCGAGAGCAGCGCCGATTGACCGGCTCCCCAGTGTGTGCGCACACTGCGCGCGCACCGTTCACGAGCTGCTGCTCGTTGCTTTTCGCCCTGCACCATAACAATCACGGGAGAGATCGGGCATGAAAGACAACAACCGTGGAAACGCTGCGCTGCGCCTTGCGTGCGCAATCGCCTGTGCAACGGCAGGCACACTTTCACACGCGCAGGATGCCTCCGGCGGCCAGAGTACCCAACTGGAGGAGATCATCGTCACGGCGCAGAAACGCGAGCAGAACCTGCAGAAGGTGCCGGTCGCCGTGACCGCACTCAGCAGCGACACACTGGAGAAGTTCCGCGTCACGGGCATCAACGACATCTCCGGCCTCGCACCGAACTTCCAGATCATCACGCAGGGCATCCAGTCGATTCCGATCGTCTCGATCCGCGGTATCTCTTCCGGTGTTTCCGACAGCGCGGTCGATCCGAAGATCGGGCTGTATCTCGACGGTGTCTATATCGGTCGCAGCGTCGGTGCGATCTTCGACATTGCCGACATCGAGCGCGTCGAGGTACTGCGTGGCCCGCAGGGCACACTGTTCGGCCGCAACGCCACCGGCGGCGCGATGAGCCTCATCACGGCGGCGCCGAGTGGCGAATTCCGTCTGCGCCAGGACATCTCGGCCGGCAACTTCGACGCCTGGCGCACCCGAACCACGCTCGATCTGCCGGCGTGGGGCAATCTGGCGCTGAAGTTCACGTACCTGCACGACGAACAGGACGGCACCATGCGCAACCTGATCGGCGGACGTCACATCGATCTGCGCCAGCGTGACCCGCGTCTCGGCGTACACAGGTACGCCGACAAACTCGGTGGTCGTGAAGTGGACGCGTACATGGTGTCAGCGCGCTGGCAGGCAAGCGACAACTTCACGGTCGACTATCGCTACGATTACACCGACAGTGAAACGGTCGGTTTTCCAAACCAGCAGATCGGCATCATCGACGGCTCGGCGCTTGCAGGGATGATGGGATTGATCCATTCGCTGCAGCCCGCCTACGGCGGCATCACGAACATGTCACCCAAACGCCTCGGGCGAATCGCCTCCGCCACCAGCGTGCAGCCGATGACGGTCGAGGGGCATAACCTCACGCTGAGCTGGGATCTCGCCGAGGGCATCAACCTGAAAAGCATCAGCGCGTACCGCAAGCTCGACCAGGATCCGAACATTTTCGATCTCGCCTCGACCGGCGGCTGGAAGTTCAGCGACGCACAACTGCAGGCGCTGCTGCTTGGCAACTTCAATGCGATATTCGACCCGGCCAACGCCCCCGGGCCGAACGATTCCTTTTTCAGCCTGCTGACCGCACGCTCGATGGAACAGCGCCAGTTCAGCCAGGAACTGCAGTTCACGCTCACCCGCGAACGTTACGATCTGGTTGCAGGGCTGTTCTACTTCGACGAGAAATCACCGGAACTCGACACCCTCGGCATCATGGAGCCGGTCACCAACGGCGTCGTGGTGCCGGCCTGGTACGACAGCATCTTCGGCAGCGGAACCACCGAACTCGAGGCACGCAACGAGTCACGCGCCGTCTATGCGCAGGCTACCTGGCACGCAACCGAAAGGCTCGATCTGACCGCAGGCATCCGTTATACGCAGGACGACCGGGAGACCAAACTCATACGCATCGCTGGCGCAACCGGCAGCACGCTCCAGCCCGGCACCTACAAGGACGACTTCAGCAAGACGAGCTACACGCTGATCGCCGACTATTGGGTGAACCAGGATGTGATGGCCTACGCGAAGCTCGCCACCGGCTATGTCTCGGGCGGCATCATGAGCGGCATTCCGTACAAGCCTGAGGAACTCGAGAGCTGGGAGGCAGGCATCAAGTCACAATTTTTCGACAACCGCCTGCGTGTCAACGCGGCCGCCTTCTTCATGGATTACACCGACCTGCAGGTGCAGACCTTCGTCGATGGTGCGCAGCGCTTCGAGAACGCCGGCGAAGCCGATGTGAAGGGGCTGGAACTCGAAGTCGATGCAATACCCATGGACGGACTCACGCTCGGCGGCAGCTTCGGCTGGACCGACTATGAGTTCAAGAAGTACATACTGCCCCCGCCGGACGGCGACATCGCGCATGAAGCGCACCCTGCGTGGACTCCCAAGCGCAGCCTGCGCCTGTCGACCCAATACGATTTTCCGGCGTTTGCCTGGGGTGGCAATGCGTTCGTGCGCCTGGACGGACGCTATCGCTCACGCTCCGAAGTCGGCGTGAGACCTACCCACGACCCGAGTATCGACCGCGTGACCTACAGCAAGGCGCACTGGATCGTCGATGCACGCGCGGGAGTGGCGGAAATTCCGCTTGGCAAGACGGCTCTCAGCATCTCGGCGTGGGCGAAAAACCTGCTGAACGAGGATGACGTGATCGTCTTTGGAGCGACCGTGATCGACCAGATGGTGAGCTACGCACCCGAACGCACCTACGGCATCGATTTCACGATCCGGATGTGGTGACAAGGACACACTGACGCGACTCCGCCCTCACGACAACCGCTGACTGCATGAGGGTGGCACCCGAACGACCACCCGATCACCTGCGCCTGCAGAAAGCGGACGGACCGTCTGGCGACAGCCCGTCGTCGACCGCAATCAATGACGCAGTGCCGCGCTTCCGCTGTCGTCGGCACGCCCGCCGACCACGCCGTGATCCGCCTCGCCGGAACCCGCTTCCATGGCCCGATGGTGGTGGCCGCGTCGCGAGGTTCGCAGCCAGTGCGCTTCCTGCAGTTCGAAGGAGTGCAGGATCGAATCGAGCGTGCGTCCGATACGCGTGGTGTTCGCGATCGCCGGCACCCGCGACCAGGCGGCGCGTTCACCCGCCTTGATCAGGTGTGCCATTTCCTCCTCGCTGAGAAGGCGCAGGATCATGTCCATGTTGGACAACCCATAGCCGGGGAAGATGTTGATATCGCCGATGAACTGCTGTTCGATCATGGCGTTCACCGTGTTCAGCGTGGTTCCGACGCGCGGGCTCACCTTGGTTCGGCGCTGGATCCAGTCGAGACCACCACGTACCACCGTCTTGGTTGCAGCGATCAACGCATCCGACGCGATCTGACGCATGCCGGGACGCGGATTCGGCTCCTTGCCCAGACCCGGCATCACCTGGCTGACGATGAAATGGTTGACCCCGTACATGCGTGCCAGACGCTTCGCCGGCAGGTCCTGCGAAAACGAACCGTCGATCCAGCGCCGCGAGGGCAGATAGGGCTTGATCTCGCCGTCCCTGTTGCGTGCTTCCAGACGCACCGACGGAAAGACCCCGGGCAACGCCGAACTCGCAAGCACCCCCGAGAGCACCGTCACGTTCGGCGATGCGATGTGATTCAGCAGCCGGGATGTCTGGCGCGGACTCGACGGCGATATCGTGATGTTGATGCTGCGTCCAGTCTTGCGGTAGGCCTCCAGGAAGGTCATGTCCGGGATCAGACGCTCCATCTCGCGCCGCACGATCTGGGTATCGATGGTGTTCTGCTTGCCGAAACCGAGCTTGATGTTCGAGCGGTTCTCAGTGAGCGCACGCGCGATCCAGTCGTCCTCGAACAAGGCGAGGAATTCCTCGTCGGTGCGTGTGCCGACGATCGCCGCGACGAAGGAGCCAGCGCTGGCACCGGATATCACCGCCGGGCACAGATCCTGTTCGATCAGCGCCTTCAGGATACCGAGGTGGAAGAATCCGAGTGTGCCCCCGCCGCTCAGCATCAGGGCCGAACGCCCGTAGCAGTGGCTGGCGCGCTGGAAGAACTCGACGCGTTCCACCCAGGGGATCGACTCCAGATCACGCGGCGCCAGATACTCGAGCGCATTGCTGATTTCTGCGATGTAGTCCTCGATCAGCTTCTTGGTCCCGCACTTGGCGCGCTGATAGAGCTGGGCCTTGCCCATGCCTTCCATGTTGCCATGAATCCCTTCGTTCAGCACGAACAGCAGGCCCTCGTCATCACGCTTGCGCCGCAGGCGACGCAACTGCTGCAGCCGCAGCCGGATGTTCTCGTGATCGTACATGCGCGATGCGTCTTCGCGACGCCAGTCGTCGGAACCGGTCAGCTTGTCGTGCCGCTCGGCCAGCTTGTACCACTCTGCATAGCTGTTGGCGGCTGCCAGTTCCTGTTCCAGGGATTCGATGACGGGGGAGTTACGCGAAAAACGACCAGGGTTGGACATCAAGGACTCCAGGGGGTTAATGGAGCGCCGCAAAGTAATGCGGCATTACTGAAGGTGAAGGATAAGCGCCCGGACGAATCCTTGCCAACCCCCTGTAAATCCTCCCTGTCGACTAGCCATTCCGCGAGCGGCGCTCGCCCAGCACCTCGTCGGTATGCTCGCCGAGCTGTGGAGCGATCCAGCGCGGCGACCACGGCGTGCCGTGGAAATCCGTCGGGGACGCGATCATCGTCGTCGTGCCGTACGCATCGGGCACGTCGACCAGCGCTCCGCTGGCGCGCAACTGCGGGTCGGCCAGCACATCGTCGGCGCTGTGGATGGGAGCCCAGAAAAAGTCGGAGTCGGCATCGAAGATCACGGCCCACTCGTCGAGCGTTCGCGTCGCGAACACGGCGTCGAGCAGCGCTATCAGTTCACCCGCATTCTGTGCACGCGCCAGCGGCGTCGCGAAGCGGGGATCATCCAGCCACTCCGGATGCCCCAC
>DAOLKH010000080.1:0-7119 GCA_035331685.1 Pseudomonadales bacterium | reverse complement strand
AAGCGGCCGCTGGCGTCCTATATGGACGAGGCGCTCGAGAAGGGGTGGCAGCAACGCCAGCCGCACCGTCCGCGCATCTTCATGGAGGCAGGCGGGAACATCCTGCGGCGCTTCCGTGCTTCCGACAAGGTTGCCGAGCGCTTGCTGCCGATGCTGGACCTGCTGGTCACGATGGACTGGCGCATGAGTTCGACAGCGCTCTACAGCGACTACGTGCTGCCTGTCGCGGCCTGGTACGAGAAGGACGACATCACGTGGGCGACGCCGTTGTCGCCGTTCTCGCAGGTCGTCACGCGTGCTGCCGAGCCGGTCGGCGAGGCCAAGGCCGACTGGGAGGTCCATTGTCTGTTGCTGAAGGCGATCCAGCGCCGCGCAGGCGAGCGGGGCCTCACGCATTTCCGTGACCGTCACGGAAAGGAGCGCAAGTTCGACGTCTACGACGAGTTCACGTTCGGTGGTCGTTACCACGAAGGCAATATCGAGGAGTTCCTCGATCTGATCCTCGACGTATCGACCAACGTTGGTGACGTGAACTGGGAGCAGCTGAAGAAGAAGGGTTTCCAGCGCTTCACGTCGCTGCCGGAAAACGATTACCTCACGGTCGGCAACGCCACCGACGTGAGCGAGCACGACACGATCACTGCAGGCCTGTGGCATACGGAAAAGAAGATGCCGTGGCCGACGATGACCCGTCGCATGCAGTTCTGCATCGACCATCCGTTCTACGAGGAGCTCGGCGAAGTGTTGCCGGTACACAAGGAGCAGCCGGCGATTGGCGGCGACTATCCGCTGCATCTCACCGGCGGGCACACGCGCTGGTCGATTCACTCGAGTTGGCGTGACCAGCGGTTCATGCAGCAGCTCAATCGTGGTCAGCCGGTGATCTTCATCAGTGTGGAGGATGCAGCGGCACGCGGCATCGCCGATGGTGACCAGGTGCGGCTGTTCAACGACGTTTCTTCCACCGAGCTGATGGCCAAGGTCGCACCGGCGCATCGGCCCGGACAGGTGACGGTCTACCACGCGTGGGAGCCGCACATGAGCAAGGGGCGCGTCAGCTACACCGCGGTGACGCCGAACCCGATCAACCCGCTGCAACTGGCGGGAGGCTACTTCCATATCCAGGCGCGTCCGGCCGAGTTCACGCCGGGCTCCACCGATCGCGCCACACGGGTGGAAGTGGAAAAGGTCGCTTCGGCCTCGGACCGCATCGACGCGGTGCAGGTGGGCTGAACGCGAATGAACTACCGAGGATGCAGGCAATGAATGGCGGAATGACCGGCAGTGACGAACTGCCCGATGTGGAGTTGAGCGAAGCGGCATTGCTTGCTGCTGCCCGGCAGAGCACGGGTCTCGATGATTTCGGTGACGAAGCTGACTGGAAGGAAGGTTTCACGCGGCTGCTCGCGTCGCTGAACGATGAAGCGCGACTGAACAAGGTCGGTCGCAACATCGCGTTCGGCGAACTGTTGCGTCACCTCGAGAACCGCCTGCAGGTTACCGAGGATATCCGTCGCAACCCGTCGATTCTCGAGGGTGAAATCCGCAAGCCCGTGTTCGTCGTCGGACTGCCGCGCACCGGCTCGACGATCCTGCACGATCTGCTGGCGCGTGACCCGGACAGCCGCGTGCCGATGACCTGGGAAACCCAGTACATGTCGCCGCCGGCGGAGGCTGCGACTTTCGACACGGATCCACGCATTGCCCGCTGCGAGGCGCACTTCGAGCAGACTTCGCGCGCGCTGATTCCGGAGTTCCAGGCGATCCACGAAATGGGCGCACAGCTCGCGCAGGAATGCCTGATGCTGAACGCGTTCGACTTCCGAAGTGTGATCTTCGCGAACCAGTTCCGTATTCCGTCCTACGAAGAATGGGTGGAAACCAGCGACCAGACTTCCGTATACCGCACGCACAAGCGCCTGTTGCAGTACATGCAGTGGCACAACCCGAAGCAGCGCTGGGTGCTGAAGAGCACCGGCCATCTGTTCGCTCTCGATGCGCTGTACACGGTCTATCCGGATGCGCAGGTGATCATGACGCACCGCGATCCGCTGAAGCTGATCGCATCGCACTGCTCGCTGGTCTCGATGGCGTGCAGCATGGGCAGTGACCAGGTCGACAAGCGTGAGGTCGGCGAGATGTGGAGCGTGTCGTGGGACCGTGCGATGCGCAACGGTGTGGAGTTCCGTCGCACGCGCCCGGAGGCGGCGACGATCTTCGATATGCACTTTGCCGAGCTGGCTCGCGACCCGCTGGCAATGGTCCGGCGCATCTACGCGCATTTCGAGCTGCCGTTGTCAGCTGCGTGCGAGGCACGGATGCGCGAATTCATCGACACGAATCCCAAGGAACGCCACGGCGTGCATCGTTACCGTCTGGAGGACTTTGGGCTTGATCCGGTACGCGAGCGCGAACGTTACCGCTTCTACCAGGAGTATTTCGGTGTTGCGAGCGAAGGCTGATCGTACGGCGTGAAACAGCAGAGGAGCACATGTCAATGAGCGACAACAAAAAACTGAGCGTACAGGCCTGGGAAGCGTTTTGTGACAGCCTGAAGCCTGCAGGTGCCGTGCTCGCGCGGGCCGCAACGCCGGATGACCAGCTGACGCAGGCCGAGGGGCTGCGCAAGCTGGTTCGCATGATCCGCATGGGGTTCGAGGCGGCGCTCGAATACGGCAATACCGGGCATCCCGAGGTCTACCAGCTCGTCACGTCGACGACGCTGGGTGAGGGGGAAACTTCGGACTCGCGTTATTACCAGGTGATGATCGACGGGTCGAAGAGCTATCGCCTGAGCGGCAGCCGTGGCGAGGCACCTTACGTCGAATTCACCGTCTACGCCGGCAAGATCGGGCTCGACGCGACCAGCGCGCAGGTGGGCGCGGTGACCGAGCACGAGCTGACGGTGAAGCCCGATGGCAGCTATGAACTGCTGCTGGCACCCGAAAAGCCGGCAGGCTGGAGCAGCAGCTGGATTCGCACCACGCCTGAGTCCACGGTGCTTTTCATTCGCCAGTATGCGCACGACTGGTCGAAGACGCGCGGCGCGACCTTCGACATCGAGCAGCTCGGTGCCAGCGGTGATCGCCCGCCGCTCACGATTGCCGAGGTGCGCCATGCGCTCGAGCGTACCAGCGCGTATGTGTCGCGCTCGGTCAATATCTGGGCTGCGATCGTCGATCAGCGTCGTGCCGCCGAACCGAACCGCTTCTTCGTGTTCGAAGTCGAGCAGGACCCGGACGAGTCACCGGAAATGCCGATCGGACACCGTTTCTCGTCGGGGTATTTCCGCCTCGAACCCGACCAGGCGCTGTTGGTCAGCTTCAAGCCGGCTGATGTGCCGTACTGGGGACTCGATACCACCAGCTACTGGTTCGAACCACTCTCGTACATGGATCATCGCAGCCACTACAACAACCGCACGGTGCGCTACGAAGCCGACGGCAGCGTTCGCATCGTGATCGCAGCGCGCGATCCCGGCATGCCGAACTGGATCGATACGCGCGGCCACCTCGAGGGGCCGATGATCTTCCGCTGGTCGCGCACCGCGCTGCCGGTGCCCGAGATCGAAGCGAAGCTGATCCAGCTACCGTAGGTCGGCATTCGAGCGTAGGTCGGCATTCATGCCGACATGAATTCGTAGGTCGGCATTCATGCCGACGGTTGATGCCCGCACCTGTCGGGTTGAAACCCGACCTACGCGCGCTGGCATGTATGCGTAGGTCGGCATTCATGCCGACGATTGATGCCTCCGCAGGTCGGCATTCATGCCGACGATTGATGCCCGTACCCGTCGGGTTGAAACCCGACCTGCGCAGATCTGCCTTGCGCAACATTCAACCAACGTCCCGATTCCCCCTGGAGATCAACGATGAAACTCCCCGCTCGCTCCCGCACGCTGGTTCGGGCGATCGTTCATGGCTCAACGCTGTTGGCCGTGTTGTCGCCCTCGGGTTTGGTTCATGCGCAAGCTTCTGCTGCCGGCGCGTCAGGGCTGGAGGAAGTCCTCGTCACCGCCCGCCGCAAGGAGGAATCCAGCCAGGACGTTCCTGTCGCGATCACCGCATTCAGCAGTGCAAATCTCCAGCAAATGAATATCGTGGATACGCAGGGCCTGCAATCCCGGGTTCCGTCACTGGTGGTCGGCCCGAATGGACAGGGTCAGCGCAATGTGGGTTCCCCCACGATCCGGGGCCAGGGCGCCACGTTCCAGGCTGCGCCCGGAGTTGCGCTGTACATGGCCGAAGCGCCGTTGCCGGCCGCATTGACGCTGTCATCCCAGGGTAGCCCCGGCATCTTTCTGGACCTCGAGAACGTACAGGTCCTCAAGGGGCCGCAGGGCACGCTGTTCGGGCGCAACACCACGGGCGGCGCGATATTGCTGTCGCCGCACAGGCCAACCGAACAGATGGAAGGGCATGTGCAGGCGCAGGTCGGCAACCACGAGGACCGTGAACTGCAGGCGGTGATCAACGTCCCCGTGATCGAGGACAGGTTGCTGGTACGCCTGGCCGCCGAAAGCGTGGATCGCGAAGGCTTCACCAGGGACATCAACTGGAACAAGTACCGCGACAACAAGGACTACTGGACCGCTCGGCTCGGCATTAGCTGGCGTCCGACCGACGGTATCGAAAACTACCTGATGGTGTACAACACCTCGTCACGCAACAACGGCACGGGTCTGGTCAATCGAGGTTTCAACCTCGCGGCTTACGGGCCGACGGGGTATGGCATCTGTGACAACAGCGCCGTGCCGGGTCTGGACGTCCCTTGCTCGCTGTACCAGGACCTCACCGATGCACAGAACGCACGCGGCAAGCGCAAGGTCGCGCACGGCGTGGATGATTACGAGAGGATCGAAAACTGGGGCGTGACGGATATCCTCGATTTCGAGATCACCGAGCAGGCGACGCTTCGCAACATCGTCAGTTATTCGAAGATGAAGCTGTACTTCAGTTACGACGGCGATGGTACCCTCGCGCCGGCGAACGACATCAATCCGTTCACCCAGCGCCATATTCCACGTGATGACTTCGAACAGGTTTCCGAAGAGCTTCAACTGCAGGGATCGGCGCTCGGCGGACGGCTCGACTATGTGCTCGGCGGGTTTTACTACAAGAGCAAGCCCACCGGTCGCCAGGAGTACGGCGGCGTCAACGTCTGCCCCATAGGTTTTGCAGCCTACTGCATGAATTACACCGGTGATGGTTCGCTGAATACGTTCAACACGCGCGGCATCTACGGCGTGACCAACGAATCCAGGGCGCTCTACGCGCAGGGTACCTACGATCTGGGAGGGCTCGGCGCGTCGTTCGATGGCCTGCGCCTGACTGCCGGGTATCGGTATACATGGGACGAGGTCGACGGTTTCGCGGCTGTGTTCACTCTGGATCCTTCAGGTTCGTACAGATGCGGGACCACCAATGCGCTGGTCGCGGATCCCGCACAATGCGAGTTCACCGCCAGGCTGAAGAGCCGCAAGCCCACCTGGACCGTGGGGCTGGATTACGATGTGCTCGACGACGTGATGGTTTACGGCAAGGTCAGCAAGGGCTACAAGGCAGGCGGTTTCAACACCTACGCCGTGCGTCCCGAGACACAGACATTTGGCCCCGAGGAAGTCACTTCCTACGAACTGGGTGTGAAATCCGAGTTCACGATCGGCGATGTGCCGGTGCGTCTGAATGCCGACGTGTTCCAGACTGACTTCGAAAAGATCCAGCGAGCCAGTGGTGACTTCAACCCCGTCACGTATGCCAGCGGTGCGCGCGTGCTGAGCAGCGCCAGTGCGGAAATCCGCGGGCTTGAACTGGAGGCGGTCATAAGGCCCCTCGATGCGCTCGAGATTGGCGCCAACCTGAGTCTTCTGGATGCGAAGTACAAGAAGTTTCCATACGAGGTGACGAGTCCCTTCGGCCACCAGGACTGCAGTGGTGCCGTGATTCCGTATGGTGGCCGGGCGGATCTGTCGTGCCTGCCAATGCAGTACCTCGTCGACAGGATCGCAAGCGTCTACGTGCAGGTGAACTTCAGCGATGACGTGTCCCTGTTCGTCAACTACGGCTGGTCCGATGAGCAGCACACCGAAGCGCTGGTGCTGGAAAGGAACCAGCCCGGTGAGCGCCTGGAGTCCTATGGCCTGTTGAGCGCCACCTTCGATTGGCGCCGCATCAATGGCTCCGGTCTCGATCTGTCGGTGTTTGGCACCAACCTCACCAACGAGATGTATCGCATCTCGAACACGGACCTCTACCAGGCCGGCTCGACTGGCTCCTGGGCAACGATCTATGGTGAGCCGCGCATGTACGGTGTCCGCCTGCACTACAACTGGGGGGGCTGAACAGGCCCGTGATTTTCACGGCAGCTCGTCAGGCCGGTGAACCCGGGAACAGAGGTGGATCGTGAGTCAACTGACGAAGAAAGGCCTATGATGCTCCACGCCGCGGCTAGCGAGGGGGCGTGCACACGACACATGGCGATCATGCTCATGCGCAATAACAATCACCAGGCTTTCATCAATAACAGGTAACACAAACATGTCAATCTCACGAACCATATCGGCGCGACGCATCTCTGTACTTGCCATCGGTGCAGCGATTGCAGCGGCAGCAGGAACAGCCATCCCGGCGGCAGCCCAGGACTCGCAACGTGCAACAGGACTCGAGGAGATCGTCGTCACCGCTCAGCGGCGCGAAGAATCGCTGCAGAACACGCCGATCGCAATCACTGCATTCACCGCCGACAAGTTGTCCAACCTGGGCGTTTTCAATGTTTCGAAGATCGCCGATTTTGCACCGAACGTGGTGATCCAGAAGCAGCCATCGTCGAACTCGAACATGGCGGTCGTGATCCGCGGGATAGGTATCACCGAGACCGCATTGACGGCCGACCCCAAGGTCGGCATGTACATCGACGGCATCCTCGTCAGCAAGGCGATCGGTGGCGTGTTCGATATCGCCGACATGGAACGCATCGAAGTGCTGCGTGGCCCGCAGGGCACGCTGTTCGGACGCAATACCACCGGGGGCGCGGTCAGCGTGACCACCCAGAAGCCGAGTGGCGAACTGCGCGGCAAGGCGACGGCGTCGGTCGGCAATTTCGGCTACCTGCGCTACGGCG
>DAOLKH010000079.1:0-7135 GCA_035331685.1 Pseudomonadales bacterium | reverse complement strand
AGCAGGTCCGGACGGAATTCCGCCCAGTCACCTTCGGCCCCGCTGTAGAAGCCGCCGATATAGGGCAGCAGTGCCGGCTCCACGCCAGTGGCCCTGTCACGGAAGGACTCCGCGGCAAAATGCTTCAAACCATGCACCTCATCGACCAGCAGCGCGCAATCGAAGCCGCCGCCCAGCACCAGCACGCGCCGGCCACGCCACGCCAGTGCGGGCTGGCCACCGAGAAACGCCGCCAGGCCGATCACTGGCACCAGACGACCACGCAGGCTCGCCACCCCTTCCACCCACGGCTGCACACGCGGCAAGCGCGCCAGTGGCGGTACCTTGAGGATTTCCGTGACGGTGCCCATGGGCGCCACGAGCCGCTTGCCGAGCACCGAGAAGCCCACTCCGGTCCAGTGCGCCTGCGCACGCAGACGCGCATCACTGCCCTCGCGCCCGCGCCGCGCCCGTGCATCGATCTCCAGCAGCAATCCGAATGGCGACGCGCTGTCGATCTGCCCGTGGTTCAACGCTGCGGTCCACCGAGTACGCGCGTGATCGTGGACAGCAACACTGCCTCCTCGACCGGCTTGGTCAGATAGCCCCTGGCTCCCTGCCGCTCGGCCCAGACCCGATCGGTGTCCTGGCTCTTCGAGGTCAGGATCACGATCGGAATCATGGCGGTCTGCGGATCGCGCGTAAGCTGGCGCGTGGCCTGGAAGCCGTTGAGACCGGGCATCACGATATCCATCAGGATCAGATCGGGTCGTTGCTCGCGCGCGAGCCGTATGCCTTCCTCGCCGGATTCGGCCGTGATGACGTCATGACCCTGACGCCCCAGCAGGCTGCCGATGCTGAAGTTTTCCGTCGGCGAGTCGTCGACGATCAGGATTCGCGCCATGATCCGCCCTCAGTGTACCGGCCGCGCGTGCTGCAGGATCGCGCCGATCAGCTCGTTGCGGCTGAACGGCTTGGTCAGGTACTGGTCGGAACCGACGACGCGTCCCTTCGCCTTGTCGAACAGTCCGTCCTTGCTCGAAAGCATGATGACCGGTGTGGCTGCGAACTCGCGGTTGTTCTTGATCAGGGCGCAGGTCTGGTAGCCGTCGAGGCGAGGCATCATCACGTCGACGAACACGATGTCCGGCCGGTTGTCCACGATCTTCGCCAGGGCATCGAAACCGTCCTCGGCGGTGATCACCTCGCAGCCTTCCTTCGCAAGCAAGGTCTCGGCCGTACGGCGGATCGTCTTGCTGTCGTCGATGACCATCACCTTGAGACCACTCAAGCTCACT
Organism: Pseudomonadales bacterium; assembly: GCA_035331685.1. Taxonomy (GTDB): domain Bacteria; phylum Pseudomonadota; class Gammaproteobacteria; order Pseudomonadales; family UBA5518; genus UBA5518. The sequence goes on along the minus strand of DAOLKH010000079.1, from coordinate 5,858 downwards.
TCCATCTCCAGCCTCCGTCCCGACCACGTCAACGGTCATCTGCTATCGTTGCCCGGCAGTCGACAATTAATAGACCATGGACGGGTGGAAATACAGAAAATGCGCGTGAAATCCGGACGGAGTTCGCAGATGAAGACACGACTCGGCGTGGTCATGGACCCGATCGCAAACGTGAACTACGCCAAGGACAGTACGCTCGCGCTGCTGTGGGCGGCACAGGATCGCGGCTGGGATCTCTTCTACATGGAACAGGGGGATCTGTTCCTGCGTGACGGCAGCGCGCGTGCCAGCGTGCGCGGTCTCGAGGTGCGCCGCGACCAGGCACACTGGTTCACGCTCGGTGCGCCACGCGAGCTCGCCCTGCGCGAGCTCGATGCGTTACTGATGCGCAAGGACCCACCGTTCGACAGCGAGTTCCTGTACTCGACGCATATCCTCGAGGCAGCTGCAAACGACGGTTGCCTGGTCGTCAACGAGCCGCGTGCGCTGCGCGACTGCAACGAGAAGCTGTTCGCGACACGTTTCCCGCAGTGCTGCCCGCCGTTGCTGGTGAGCCGGGACCCGGCGAGGCTGCGCGAATTCCAGCGCGAGCACGGCGACGTGATCCTGAAACCGCTCGACGCAATGGGCGGTGCAGCGGTATTCCGTGTACGTGACGGGGATCCCAACTTCAGCGTGATCCTCGAGACGCTGACCGCGCATGGCAGCACGACGATCATGGCGCAGCGCTACATTCCGCAAATCGTCGACGGCGACAAGCGTATTCTGATGATCGACGGTGAACCGGTTCCGTACGCGCTGGCACGCATCCCGCAGGCCGGCGAGACCCGCGGCAATCTTGCCGCAGGCGGCCGTGGCGAGGCGCGCGCACTGAGCGAGCGCGACCGCTGGATCGCCTCCGAAGTAGGCCCTGAACTGCGCGCGCGCGGACTGCTGTTCGTCGGCCTGGACGTGATCGGCGACTACCTGACCGAGATCAACGTGACCAGCCCGACCTGCATCCGCGAGCTGGACAAGGCATGCGGCCTCGATATCGGCGCCGCGGTCATCGATGCCGTGGCAGCGCGCCTGGAACACTGATCCGGTGCGCCATCACCTCGAAACCGCCGGGAGCCGATTGCAGTTCTGCCTGTTGCTGGCTCTGGCCCTGCATGCGGCAGTGATTCTCGGTGTCGGCGTCGCTCACCGGAATACCACGAGATACGCGCCGACACTGGACGTGACGCTGGCGCTGCAACGCGACGAGCGCGCGGATCGGGATGCCGACTTCCTCGCCCGGTTCGACCAGCGCGGCAGCGGTATCGAACGCGAGCTCGGCGACCCTGCGGTACCCCTGACAGGCGCGTTCGACGCGGTCGTCGTGCAGCCCGTCGGCGGCACACCGCCCGTGACGCCGGCGGCACCCAAGGTGACACCGCTGCTGAGCGCCCCACGCAGCGAGGAGGCGGTCGACGAATCGCTGAGCGATCTGCCCGAACACAACGATCCGGTACCGCTCGACGCACCCGGACAGACGCAACCTGCAAACGAGATCGCCACACTGATCGCACGGCTCGACGCAAGGCGTGAGGCATACGCGAAAATGCCGCGCGTGGAACGTCTGACGTCGGCAGCAACGCGCGAGGCAGCCGACGCAGCCTATTTGTACGCATGGAAGCAGCGTGTCGAGGCAATAGGCAACGAACACTACCCGGTAGAGGCGAAGCGGCGGCGTCTCTACGGCGAGCTGCGGCTGCTGGTCGCGCTGCGCCCCGACGGCAGCGTGATCGAAACGCGGGTGTTGCAGAGCTCGGGGCACGCGCTGCTCGACAACGCGGCGGTACAGATCGTGCGCGTGGCGGCTCCGTTCGATGCGTTTCCGCCGCCGCTCGCCGCACGTGCCGATCGCCTCGAGATCATTCGCACCTGGCAGTTCCGCGCCAACCGCCTGAGTGCGGGCGACTAGCAGCTCCCGGGGGGGGGGCAGGTACGCGCCCGTGCTTGCCTTGCGCTGCGGCGCAGACCCACAATGCAGGCATGAGCGTCAGCTTGCGCAACCATTTTCTGATCGCCATGCCGGGGCTGCAGGACTCCATCTTCGCCCACAGCATCACCTACCTGTGCGAGCACGATCGGCACGGTGCAATGGGCATCGTGGTGAACCGTCCCCTCGACATCAGTTTCGACGATATCTTCGAACACTTGGAGATCCGCGACTTCCATCACCGTCACCCGCAGCCGGTGCTCGCCGGCGGCCCGGTGCATACCGAACGTGGCTTCGTGCTGCACCGGCGCGACGATTCGCGGCGCTGGCAGGCCACTCTGGACGTGACTGCGGAGGTCAGCCTCACGACGTCGCGCGACATCCTCGAATCGATTGCGCACGACGACGGTCCGGTGAATGCGCTGATTGCACTCGGCTACGCCGGCTGGAGCCCCGGACAACTGGAACAGGAACTCGCCACCAACGCCTGGCTCTCGTTGCCGGCCACGGTCGCGGAGCTGTTCGATGTACCGCTCGAGCAACGCGCCCAGGCGGCAGCGTCCCGGCTCGGGATCAATCTCGACCTGCTCAGCAGCACCTTCGGCAACGCCTGAGTGACTCCGACGGGCAACGTCCTGGCCTTCGACTACGGGCTGCGTCGTATCGGAGTGGCAATCGGCAACCCGGTCAGCGCGACTGCCAGTGCGCTGGCGCCGCTGCCGGCACGCGATGGTGTGCCCGACTGGGAGCAGGTGCGACGCCTGCTCACCGAGTGGGCACCCGCCGTGGTGCTGGTCGGTCTGCCGTTGAACATGGATGGCACGCCCAGCGCAATCAGCGAACGCGCGAGCCGCTTCGCACGACGCCTGTACGGGCGCTTCGGTATCCGTTGCGAGCTGGTGGATGAACGCCTCAGCACCTTCGAGGCACGCGAAAGGGCGCGCAGCGGCAGCGGGCGCGCGGCGCTCGACAGCATCGCCGCCTGCATCATCCTCGAGAGCTGGTTCGCCGGCGCCGCAGGCGAACGCAATGACGGCTGATCAGGGGCGCCGGCCAAAGAACTGGCCGGCATTCTCCTGGGAATCGTCGAGCGTGAGTCCGGCTGCACGACCAAGTCCACCGGTATGCGTACCCAGCTTGATCATCAGACGCAGATTGTTCTGCGAATCCGCGTACTGCATGGCGTTTTCGTAGGAGATCACGCCGTCGCAGTACAGTTGGTACAGCGACTGGTCGAAAGTCTGCATGCCGAGCTCGGTCGAACGTTCCATGAGCTCCTTCAGCGAGTGAACCTCGCCCTTGCGGATCAGGTCGGCAACCAGCGGCGTGTTGATCAGCACTTCGACCGCCGCACGACGTCCCTGGCCGTCGACCGTCGGGATGAGCTGCTGGGCAATCATCGCCTTCAGGTTCAGCGACAGGTCCATCCACAACTGGTCACGTGCATCGGCCGGAAAGAAGTTCTGGATGCGGTCGAGCGCCTGGTTCGCGTTGTTCGCGTGCAGCGTGGCGAGGCACAGGTGACCGGTCTCGGCGAAGGTCACCGCATGCTGCATCGTCTCGCGGGTACGGATCTCGCCGATCAGGATGACGTCGGGCGCCTGGCGCAGCGTGTTCTTCAGCGCAACCTCGTAGCTCTCGGTATCGATGCCCACCTCGCGCTGCGTCACGATGCTCTTGATGTGCTGGTGCACGTACTCGATCGGATCCTCGATCGTGATGATGTGGCCTGAAGCGTTACGGTTACGGTAACCGATCATCGCTGCCAGCGACGTCGACTTGCCGGTGCCGGTGGCGCCGACGAAGATGATCAGCCCGCGCTTGGTCATCGCCAGCTCGTTGATGATCGTCGGCAGCTGCAGCTCCTCGATGGTCGGAATCTTCGATTCGATGCGCCGCAGCACCATGCCGACCAGATTGCGCTGATAGAACGCGCTGACACGGAAGCGCCCCACGCCACGCGAACTGATCGCGAAATTGCACTCGTGGGTGTGCACAAACTCCTTGCGCTGGGCGTCGCTCATCACGCTGAGCACCAGCTCGCGCACCCGCTCCGGCGTGAGCGGCGTTTCGTCGATTGGATACAGGCGTCCGTTCACCTTGATGCACGGCGCAACTCCTGCCGTGATGAACAGGTCGGAAGCCTTCTTCTCGGCCATGCGCGCGAGCATGTCCGTGACTTCCAGCTCCCTTCGCGGTGATTCCTGGGTATCCATCATGCATCATCCTTCGTGGTGGCCTGGTCGGCAGTGATGCCCGGCTCAGAAATTGTCAGGGATCTTCGCCTTCTCGCGTGCCGCTTCGCGTGTGATCAGGCGCTTGGCAACCAGTTCGCTCAAACACTGGTCCATCGTCTGCATGCCGACGCCGGAGCCGGTCTGGATGGCCGAATACATCTGCGCCACCTTGTCCTCCCGGATCAGGTTGCGGATGGCGGGTGTGCCGCGCATGATCTCGTGTGCCGCGATCCTGCCGCCACCGACACGCTTCAGCAGCGTCTGCGAGACCACGGCCATCAGCGACTCCGACAGCATCGAGCGCACCATCGATTTTTCCTGCGCCGGGAACACGTCGACGACACGGTCGATGGTTTTCGCCGCTGACGCGGTATGCAGTGTGCCGAACACCAGGTGACCCGTTTCGGCCGCCGTCAGCGCCAGCCGGATCGTCTCGAGGTCGCGCATCTCGCCCACCAGGATGATGTCCGGATCCTCACGCAAGGCCGAGCGCAACGCTTCGGCAAAGCCGTGGGTATCGCGATGCACTTCGCGCTGGTTGACCAGGCACTTCTTGGACTCGTGAACGAATTCGATCGGGTCCTCGATCGTCAGGATATGGTGGTACTTGTTGTCGTTGATGTAGTCGACCATCGCCGCCAGCGTGGTGCTCTTGCCCGACCCGGTCGGGCCGGTCACTATCACGAGACCGCGCGCCTCCATGCTGATCTCGCGAAAGACCTGGCCCATGCCGAGGTCCTCCATCGTGAGCACCTTGGAGGGAATCGTGCGGAACACCGCGCCCGAACCACGGTTCTGGTTGAACGCGTTGACGCGGAAACGTGCCACGCCCGGAACCTCGAACGAGAAGTCAGTCTCCAGGAACTCCTCGTAGTCCCGACGCTGCTTGTCGTTCATGATTTCATAGATCAGGTCATGAACCTGCCGGTGATCCATCGGCGGCAGGTTGATCCGCCGCACGTCACCGTCGACACGGATCATCGGCGGCAGGCCGGCTGACAGGTGCAGGTCTGACGCACGCTGCTTGGCGGAGAAGGCGAGCAGTTCGGTGATGTCCATCGAAATCCCCGGCGGTGAGTGATCGGGCGCCACCACGACCGGCTGCGCAACGCCCTCCGGTATAATAGACCACGCTGGCCACGGGTAAAGGAAAGGGGACGGGCATGAAAGTGTCGTTCCGCGCCCGCAGACGCAGGGATCATCGATGAACACGATTGCGGAACGCGTGGACGCACTGCTGGCGCGGATCGCGACACTCGAAAATCGCTACGGACGCCCACGCGGTTCGGTCACGCTGCTCGCCGTCGGCAAGACCCATGCTCCGGAACGGATACGCGAAGCGCATCGAGCGGGACTGTCGCAGTTCGGTGAAAGTTACGTCCAGGAAGCACTGCCGAAGATCGAGTCGCTGGGCGATCTTCCGTTAACATGGCACTTCGTCGGGCGCATCCAGAGCAACAAGACGGCATCGATCGCACAGAAGTTCGCATGGGTACACGGAATCGATCGCCAGCGCATCGCCGAGCGGCTGAACGAGCAACGCCCGGCGTCCCTGCCGCCCATCGAGTGCTGCATCGAGGTGAACCTCTCGGGCGAGCACAGCAAGGGAGGCGTCATGCCGGAGGAGTTGCCTGCACTCGCAATGGCGGTCGCGGCAC
>DAOLKH010000078.1:0-7149 GCA_035331685.1 Pseudomonadales bacterium | reverse complement strand
CAAACAGGGTCAGGACGCAGTCAGCGCTGCGCGAGCCCGCGAAACACCGTCTTCATGCGTGCGACCTTGTTCAGGTAAGCACGCGCATCGTGCGCTCCGCAACGTTGCCCCGGCGCGAGCTGCATGCCCCGACGCGCAAAGGCGTTGCCGGCTCCCGCTCCGCACAGATGCACCAGCGTCGCGAGTTCCTGGCGCTTTTCGAGCCCGACTCCGCGCAGGCGGTGCCGTGCCAGCAGACTGTGGACCGTGCGGTCGAGGTACGCAGACGTGAGCTCGATCGAATGGCTCGGCAGCACACGAAAATACAGGCTGTTGAACCAGCAGGAATCCGGGTCGTTCCACGGACCGTCCTCGACGACCCGGTTGTCGCGAATGCAGTAGCGGCGCGCTTCCTCGAAGGTGCCGTCGGTGAACTGGAACATCCCGACCGCACTCGAGGCCGGCCGGTAGATGTCGAAGGGATCGGTGCTCGCCGACCAGCGCCAGTACGTGCGCGCCACCGGATTGCCGGATGCCTCGATCTGCGCCAGCGCAGCAAGAAAGTCCGGCGTGATGGTGGCGGTGGAGTGGCGGCGGAACAGCTCGCCGTAGGCCAACCATGTCCGCGCAGGAGTCTTGTACAGCCTGTCCTCGAACGGAAACAGCAGCTCGGTCGGCTTGCGCACGACGTGATAGGCCGTGTTCGCCATGAACCAGGTCGCAAGCACCAGCACCAGCATGCATCCCGCCTGAATCGTCAGCGGCAGCACAGCCAGCAGCCGCCACCAGCGCCGCCGGGCCGGCACGCTCGCATGGCTCGCGGGGGTCTGCTTGCGGCCGACGGTCTTGCGACGCGTCGTACCCGACCGCGCACCGCCACTGCGTGCGGCCGCCCGGCGGCTGTCCACAGCCGGCATTCGTGTCGACGCGGCCTGCGTGGTCGTCACGCGTGGCTTCGAGGCGACGGCGTCGCGCTTCGCGACCGCTGTGCGCGCCGCCGCGGGACGCGTGCCGGCACGGCGCGCTGTGGCAGGGGATCGGCTCATCGGAATCCGGTACTGCTGCTGACCCGACAAGGGTAGCCGATAGCCCGTGCACCGCTAGTGACTAAGTCCGGCGCGGGGTCTACCCTCAGGCGTGCAATCACGATCACGGAGACCGCCGATGCCTGCCCCCGTCCTGCCCGAGCTGAGCTGCTATCTCCTGCCCGGCCATACGACGACCCCGGCCGATGCGATCGGTGAGGTACGCCTGGCCGAGGAGCTCGGACTCGGCAAGGTCTGGCTGTCCGAGCGCTTCGACGTGAAGGACGCCGGCGTGATCTGCGCCGCAGCCCTGGCCGTGACATCGCGCATCCACGTCGCCACCGCAGCAACCAACATCCACACACGCCATCCGCTGGTGCTGGCATCGATGTGCGCTTCGCTGCATTACCTGTCGTCGGGTCGCTTCGAGCTGGGGCTGGCGCGCGGGGTTGCGATCCGCAACCAGTTGATGGGCCTCCCGTCCGTCACGAACGCCCGTCTCGCCGAGGGAGTGGCGTTGCTGCGCAAGCTGTGGCGCGGCGAAGCAGTGCTCGGGTACGACGGCGAGATGGGCAGGTTGCCGTACGCGCACATGGGCAACTGGATGAATGCGCAGATCCCGGTGCATTTCGTCGGTTTCGGTCCGGCGAGCCTGCGCTTTGCCGGCGCGCACTTCGACGGCGTGCACCTGCACACATTCCTCGGCCACGCCGGCCTGCGCAGGGCACGTGCGCTGGTGCGCGAAGGCGCAGAGGCGGCCGGACGCGACCCGGACAGCGTGAAGATCTGGTCGGTGCTGGCCACCGCGGTCGATCCCACCCCCGAAGACCGCCTGCGCAAGCTGGTTGCACGCATGGCCACCTACATGCAGGCGCCCGGCTATATCGAACCGCTGCTGGCGCTGAATGGCTGGGATCATGGTGTTCTCGAACGCTTTCGCGCCAGCGACGCCGTGAAGTCGATCGGCGGCGGCATCGACAGCGTCGCCACGCTCGAACAGCTCGAGCGGATCGCGGAGCTGATCCCCGACGAATGGCTCCCCGCCGCGGTTGGCTCGCCGGCCGACTGCGCCAACGCCTGGAAGGCCGAACTCGCAGCCGGCGCCGACGGCATCGTGATCCACGGTTCGACGCCGCAGGAATTCGCGCCCGCGCTCGCTGCCTACCGCAACGCCTGAACCGCCGCGAACGTATGGCGCCAGACGGCACTCCCGATACCCGGCCTGCGCGCGCCCCGCGCGCTGCATTCACGCACCGCGCACTGCACCTCGCAGGCCCCTACTGGAGCTCCGCCGGCGGGTGGCGCGTGCAGGGCGCGACGGTGGCCCTGCTGCTGCTCACGCTGGCGCAGGTGGCGCTGTCGGTGTGGACGAACTACTGGAACCGCGCGCTGTTCGATGCGCTCGAGGGACATTCGATCGCCGGCGTGCTGCAGCAGGTCGCGGTGTTCGCGCTGATCTTCGCGCTGACGCTCGCGGTCACCGCGGCACACCTGCTGGTCAAGCGTTGGCTGCAGCTCGACTGGCGACGCTGGCTCACGGAGCGCGTGAGCGGTCGCTGGATGGAGCAGGGACGCCATTACCGCCTGTCGTTCACTCCCGGCGAACACGACAATCCGGACGGCCGGATCGCCGACGACATCCATATCTTCACCGAGACGACGATCGGACTTGCGCACACGCTGGTGTTTTCGTTGCTGATGCTCGGCTCGTTCATCGACATCCTGTGGTCCCTGTCGGGTTCGCTGCAGATTCCGGGCACAGCGCTGCACGTCCCCGGCTATCTGGTGTGGCTGGCGTTCCTGTACGCCGGAACCGGTACGCTGCTCGGCTGGAGCTTCGGCCGCCCGCTGGTGCGCGCGACCAATGCACTGCAGACCGCCGAAGCGGACTTCCGTTTCGGGCTTGCACGCGTGCGCGAGCATTCCGAGGCGATCGCACTGCTGCGTGGCGACACGGTTGAACACGCAAACGCCACGCAGCGCTTTGCCGGCATCGCGCGGACCTGGTACCGACAGTCACTCGCGTATGTGGGCATCGTGTCGTTCTCGACCGGTTACGGTGCGCTGCTGCCGGTATTCCCGATCCTGGTCGCCGCTCCGCAGTACATCTCCGGCGCCATCTCGCTCGGCGTGCTGATGCAGGCTGCACAGGCGTTCCAGCGCCTCACATCGGCGTTGTCGTGGCCGGTCGACAACCTCGGCGACATGGCGCGCACGCGTGCCTCGATCGATCGCGTGCTGTCGCTGTTCGAAGACATGGAACGGCTCGATGCGGAGGCACGCGTCCCGGACGGCAACCGCATCACGATCGAGCGCACACCCAAAGCGCGACTCGCGATCGAAGGCCTGTGCATCGCCGAAGCCGACGGTCGCATTCTCCTCGAGCGTCTCGATCTGGAGATCCGCCGTGGCGAGCGCGTCCTCATCGCCGGGGATCCGATCGTCACCGGCGCGCTGTTCAAGGTTCTGGGTGAACTGTGGTCCTGGGGCAACGGCCGCGTACTGCTGCCCCAGGCAGAAACGATGCTGTGTGTGCCACGGCGGCCATTCCTGCCCGAGGGTACCTTGCGCCAGGCGCTGTGCTATCCGCAAACGGTCGACGGCTACAGCGATGCGACCATACTGCGCGCGCTCGAGTGCTCCGGAAGCGGCTGGCTCGCACCGCGTCTCGACGACAGCGACAACTGGGAACAGGCGCTGCCGCTGCGCGCACAGCAGCGGCTCGGATTCGCACGCGTTTTGCTGCGCCGCCCGGCGTGGATCCTGCTCGAGGAAGCCACCGACGCATTCGACCCACGCGGCGAGCGCCTGATCCTCGAGATGCTGCGTCACGAACTGCCGAACAGCACGCTGCTGACGATCAGCTTCCACAGCGGACTGGAAGCCCTGCACGATCGCAGGATCGTGCTGAACCGGCTGGCCGAGACGCGTTTCCTGTTCAACGGCAGGCGCAACGGCAACGGCAGCTCTCACTGAAAGCGCGGTGGCAGCCAGCCGCGCTCCACACAGTCGCGAAAGCTCCACGCCGGCGTGGTCTCGGTGCGGTAGCTCCAGAAGAACCAGCCGCGATAGTGCTCGAAGGCAAGCAACTGGGCTGCCGCATAACCGCGATACGCCGTGTTCTCCTGGAAGCGATCCATGCGTTCCAGCGCGTGGTTGTATGGCCCGGGCGCCCACAGCGAGACGACCTTCAGGTCGAGCCCGAGGCTCCACTCCCCTGCGATCGCCGGCACGCCGAGTTGGTGCTGGATCTCGAGCGCCTCATCCTTCCATTGCACACCGGCCTTGTGCAGGTGGCCGTGGATATCCATGTCGATATCGGCGCGGTCGAAACACTGGTACCGGTGCACGTCGAACAGTACGTTCTCGAACCCGGGCTCACGAAACAGATCGAGGAATTCGCGATGCGAGCGAAAGCCATCGTGAAACACCACGGCCGTCCCGGCTGACGCGCAGTGTGTCCGGATCGCCTGGTATGCCCGCCGGTAGTAGTTCTCGAGCAGCGCGGTCGGCACGTCCCAGCGTGGTTCGTTCAGCACCTCGATCGCATGCAGACAGCGCCGCCCGCAATAACGCGCTGCCAGCCGTGCCAGCACGTCGACCGAATACGCCTGGTACTCCTCGCGTGTATGCCACTCGCAGACGTCCTTGATGCCCCCATTGTCGAAACCGTTCTGGCACCCGGGGGCTGCGTGCAGGTCGAGCACCACGCGCAGCCCGAACTCCTCGGCCCAATCGAATGCACGATCGAGTATCTCGACTCCGCCTTCGACGAAGGGATGCGGATTTGCTCCGTACGCAGCGTGCCACGGATACGGAGGCCCGAAGATCCAGTGCCCGAGCGGAATGCGCACCGCGTCGATGCCACGTTCGGCCAGCCACGCGAAATCATCGCGCGTGATGAAGCTGTCCCAGTGCGCGCGCAGCAACCGGGGCGCGGCAGCGCCAAGCTCCACGCACCACGAGGTCTCGTCGGTGGCTTCCAGGCCCTCAAACAGGCTCGGCTTCATCCACTTCTCGAGCACCAGCCAGCCACCCAGATTGACACCGCGCAGACGTTGCCCGCTGGTCACATCGGCCATCACACTCCCTCCTCCACCGTACGTCGCAAGTCTATACTGCCGCGCCCGAGTCGCATCTGCCGGGACCCGCAGCAATGAGTGATCGAGTACCACAACGCACGAGTCGCTGGCGTCGTCGCGGGCTGCTTGTGCTCGCGACGGCGGGCTGGCTCGCGCTGCTCTACGCACTGCGCTTCGGCTGGATCGAGATCAGCGCCGAAGCGGATCCCTGCCTGCGCGATGCACAGTCCGCGGCATGCGGCCTGCGTGCCGGATTCGGCCTGCTGGTACATCTGCAGATATTCGGCACCGCGGCAATCGTGTTCGCGCTTGCTGCGCATCTGCGCCTGGGACGCTGGCGCTACCCGTGCGCACTGGTTGCGCTGTGGCTCGCGCTGCTGGCACTGGTTCTCTACAACGTATCCTGGGGCGCTCCGGCCGCAGTCATTGCGTTGCTGGCGCTGGCGGACCAGGGAGCGCTCCGGGAGTGATCGGTGCACCGCGCACCGCCGGCGTTCCACCACGCAGCAGGCCAACTGCCATCAGCGTCGTGATCGCGAGCCAGGCAAGCGCCTGCGTGTTGCGCCACGTCTCCTGCCACAACACAAACGGAGCGCAGGCGAGCAGCAGCACGGCCAGCGCACGGCAACGCTCGCGCCACACACCATCGCGCGGCGCGCACAGCCACGCCGCCACTGCCAGCGCCACGAACACCGCCAGCGGGAAATGCCGGTAGCGTGCGTCGAAGCACAGACCGAGCATTTCGATTCCCGCCGCCGCTGCTGCAAGACCGATCACCGCATCGTGCCAGGCAACACGTGCATGACCCTGCAAGCGTCGGCACGCGACCCACGTTGCGCTCAACGCCAGCGCGGCAAGAGCAAGAAACCAGGCACTCTCCAGCAGAGCACGGCTGAACAGACGCATCTGCTGCAGGTGCAGCACGGAGCCGTTGGCTGCAATCAGCGCGAGCAGCGGCGCAGACCACGGTCGGGTGCCGCCGGTGCCAAGCACGAGTCCCAGCCACAGCACGGCCGCAATGCCCGCACACGCGCGCCACTGCGGCAGATCCGACACCAGCCCACGCAGCACGTGCTTGTCACGCCGCGCGGTATCGAACAGCCCCCAGTAACCGCCGACCGCGCCTTCCTGCACGCGCTTCCACGGCTGGTCGAAAGCCTCGATCAGGTTGTAGTGCCAGCCCTGCGACTCGGCGTGCTGCACGAAGCCACGCACGAAGCGCGCCTCGTTGACGCGCCCCGGAACGGCCCCTTCGCGCTGGCGCCCCTGCGAAGGCCACCCGGTCTCGCCGATCAGGATTTCCTTGCCGGTGAACGCCTGTGCCGTCCTTTCGTGCGCCCGGCTCACCGCAGCGATCGCCGCATCGATGCCGCTGGGATCGTTCTCCCAGTACGGCAGCAGGTGGATCGTCACGAAGTCGACGCCCGCCGCAAGCGACGGGTTCTGCAACCAGAACTCCCAGACGTCACCGTAGCTGACCGGCTGCTGCACGGCAGCGCGCACGCGCTGCAGCATCGCCAGCAACTGCGCGGCGGTACGCTCGCGCCTCAGCAGCACCTCGTTGCCGACCAGCACCGCACGCACCACGTCCGGATGGCGGTTCGCCAGAGCGATCACACCACTCAGTTCGCGCTCCGTCTCGGCATCGTCGCGCCCCACCCACGCGCCCGCGATCACCGTCATGCCGTGGGCACGCGCCACTTCAGGCACCAGCTCCAGGCCACGCACCGAATAGATGCGCACGCACCCGACCTGTGCGGAAAGCAACCTCAGATCACGGTCGAGCCGCTCGCGATCGGCATGGAAGCTGGCAGGATTCTCGGCGCCGATGAACGGCGTATAGGAAACACACTGCAGGCGGTCGCCCGGCGCAAGCTCCCCGGGCACGAACTGTTCGTGCCCGAGCAGCCACCAGAACGCCGCACCGAGCGCAAGACCAACCAGCAGCACCGCCAGTGCAATGCCGCGCCGCATCTCAGGACACCGGCGGCGCCAGCGCCAGCGGGCGTTCGCGCGGCGGCAACACCGCAAGGAAGGACATCACGACGGCAGCGAGATAGCTC
>DAOLKH010000077.1:0-7213 GCA_035331685.1 Pseudomonadales bacterium | reverse complement strand
CGCTCGACCCGGCTCAGCGCATCCAGAGCTGGAACGACCGCCAGGCGTTCGTCGGCAGCGACGGCGTGTTCCGCGCCGTGCTCGCGCACCGTGACCCCGGCGTGCCGAACTGGCTGGACACGGGTGGTTTCGACGAGGGCGTGATGCTGTGCCGTTTCCAGTTTCCGGAATGCACGGCGCCGCAGCCGCGAACCCGCGTGGTGCCGCTCGCGAGCCTGGCGCAACTGCTGCCGCCGGACACGCCCCGCGTTGACCCCGACGAGCGCCGGCGCGACATTGCGCGGCGAAGGCACGGGCTCGCGATGCGTTTTCGTTGAGCGCGCATTGCCTGGCACAAATTGTTTTTCGATACGAGGACATGCGCATGAGGCAACTGGAAGGCCGGATCGCACTGGTGACCGGTGCCAGCCGGGGAATAGGGCACGCCGGCACACTCGCCGAGACCGTGGCCCTGATCGAGTCGGCCGGGGGGCACGCGATCGCCCTGGCGGCCGACCTGGAGAACCCCGTCGAGCGTGACGCTCTGGTCGCTCGTACGGTGGAGGTGGCGGGTGGACTCGACATCCTGGTGAACAATGCAGGTTTTGCCGATCATGCGTCGACGGTCGCGAACTGTTGCCGCCACCGGTCATTCCGGCCTATGCCCATCCCGATATCCAGGCAGGTGGTGTCTGATGATCGAATTGTTTGAGCGCGCCGGATCGCACGCCGAACGCACGGCGTTCGGGGATGGCACGGCGAGCGTATCGTATGCGCAACTGCTGCAGCGCTCGGAGCGCGTGGCTTCGGCGCTGCTCGGTGACAAGTGCGACCTGGCCGGTGAACGGATCGCGATGCTGGTGCCCGCAGGTGCTGTTCACGTCGTGGCGCAATGGGCCATCTGGCGCGCGGGCGGTTGCGCGGTGCCGCTGAACCCGGCTGCGACGGCGCCTGAGATCGAGCATGTGCTGCGCACGGCGGGCGTGCTGCGCGCGCTCGTGGCGGGCAGGCCTGACGAAGCCCTGGTCACGGCCTGTGCCGCGACGCGGGTGCGGTGGATCGGACTCGATGCGCTGGAGTCGGCCGCGGCGAGGGTTGCGTTGCCGGAGCTCGAAGCGCAGCGCCCTGCGATGATCGTGTTCACCAGCGGCACCACCGGCAAGCCCAAGGGTGCGCTGTTCACCCACGCGACGGTCGTGGCGCAGGTGCGCATGCTGGTCGAGGCGTGGGAGTGGCGGGAGACGGACCGGATTCCCCTGTTCCTGCCGCTGCATCACGTACACGGCATCGTCAACGTGATGTGTTGCGCGCTGTGGTCGGGTGCCTGCATCGAGGCCTTCGAACGCTTCGACGCAGCGCGCGTGCTGGAGCGCGTTGCGGCCGGTGCGTACAGCGTGTTCATGGCGGTGCCCACCGTATACGTGAAGCTGATCGAGGCACTCGAGGCGCAGCCCGCGCCGCAGCGCGAGCGTTGCACGCGCGGCTTCGCCGCGATGCGGCTGATGATCTCGGGATCGGCGGCACTGCCGGCCACCGTGCACGCGCACTGGCAGCGGCTCAGCGGACACGCGCTGCTCGAGCGCTACGGCATGACCGAGATCGGGATGGCGCTGGCGAACCCGTTGCACGGTGAGCGGCGGCCCGGAAGCGTGGGTCTGCCGCTGCCCGGCGTGGAGGCCCGGCTGATCGACGAACAGGGTGCGTCGATCGACGCCGAGGACGAACCCGGCGAGGTGCAGGTGCGCGGTCCTGCCGTGTTTGCCGGCTACTGGAACGACCCCGAGGCAACGCGGCGCGCGTTCAGCGACGACGGCTGGTTCATGACCGGCGACGTCGCGGTACGCGAACGCGGCTATTACCGCATCCTTGGCCGGCGCTCGGTCGACATCATCAAGTCGGGTGGTTACAAGCTCTCCGCGCTCGAGATCGAGAACGTGTTGCTCGAACATCCTGCGGTGCGCGAGTGCGCGGTGGTCGGGGTGGCGGATGCACTCTGGGGCGAAGCCGTCGCAGCAGCCGTAGTGCCGGAGCCTGGCACCACGCTCGCGCTTGACGGGCTGCTCGCGTGGTGCCGCGATCGGCTGTCGGCGTACAAGCACCCGCGCCGCCTGCTGCTGCTCGAAGCGCTGCCGCGCAATGCACTTGGCAAACCGTTGAAGCCGGTAGTGCGCGCCTTGCTTGAACAGGACAACACCGATCCCGACTGATCAGCCGGAGCTGATTTCGATCACACAACGTCCGGCGATACGCCGTGCGGCCAGATCCGCGATCGCCTGCGCAGTCGCTTGAAGTGGGTAGCGCACCAGTGGCGGATCCTGCAGCAGGCCGTCGGCGTAGAGCTTCAGGGTCGCATCGACCAGTGCCCGCGCCTGCGGTGGATGGCGCATCGAGAATCCACCCCAGTCGACACCGACGATCTGGCAGCTCTTCAGCAGTGGCAGGTTGAGCGGCACGCGCGGGATATCACCGCTGGCAAAGCCGATCACCAGATAACGGGCGTTCTCCGCGCACGAGCGCAGTGCCGTTTCGGCCAGTTCGCCGCCCACCGGATCAAAGACCAGATCGACGCCACGTCCCCCGGTGGCCGTCTTCAGCGCAGCACGCAGGTCTTCACGCGCGTAGTCGATCAGCACATCGGCACCCAGGGCAGAGGCAGCCGCAAGCTTTTCGGCGCTGGATGCAGCGGCGATAACGTGCGCTCCCAGCGCCTTGCCGACCTGGATCGCTGCGGCACCGGTGCCTCCGGCCGCGCCGAGTACCAGCAGGGTTTCACCGGCGCGCATCGCAGCGCGGTCGTGCAGTGCGAAGTACGCCGTGGTACTCGGCTGCAGGAACACCGCGCCGCCTGCAAAATCCATGTTCCCGGGCATGCGGCGCACCTGGGCTGCCGGCAGCGCGACCTGCTCGGCGAAGGCTCCGATGCCCGGACTGGCGAGCACTCGATCGCCGATGGCGAATTCGCTCACCCCCGCACCGGTGGCAAGCACGGTGCCGGCGCAATCGCCGCCGGGCACGAACGGCGGCGGAATGCGGATCTGGTACTGGCCGGAGATCAGCAGCGAATCGACGAAGTTGACGCCGGCGGCGTGCACCCGCACGAGCACCTGCCCGGCTGCGCAGACCGGATCGGGCATTGCACCGCAACGAAGTTTCTCGGGTGGTCCGTATTCGGTACAGATGATGGCTCGCATCGTTGGGTGTTCTCGCTCGGGAATCAGGGTGCTATATACCCGGCCGCGGGTGTTGCGGCAAATTTCCCGGGGGGCGGTCCGATCGAGCGTGGTGAACGCGGTGGCTGTCCCGGGTTCCAGCCTCTCGGGTCGTGGTCCCGGTCAGACGAGTTCAGGCATGCCCGTGGGGCGGGCTTCGGTCCGGCAGCAAAACGGGTCGGCTGTACCGGACTCGTACACGGCATCCGATGGACTGATGCTTTCGGAGGTGATCGGCTGGCTCAGTCGCTCGCGGCCGTAGAACGCCAGCGCAGTCCAGAACATGGTCAGCCAGACGATGATGCCCGACCAGAACGTGTGCGAAACAAAGTGCCAGCCCTGGGGAACCCGGGTGCTTCCATTGATCATGCCCAGCACCAGCACGGCAAGGAACAACGGCTGCGTGAACCTCCAGCGGTATCGACGGGCCACGAAATACAGCGCCAGCAGAGTGAAGCCACTGGAAGCATGTCCGCCCGGCCAGCAACGTCCTTCTCCCGCATCCCGCAACAACTGGAAGTTCTGGAACCACTCGCGCTTCTCGTGTATTCCACCGTACAGCGTGGTCTCCACGGGGCACCAGACGCTCGTGTGGCTCTTGAAGTAGTGGATGACGCCGGTGGTCACTGCGATCGACACGACAAGGAAGAAGAAGTCGCGACGGTGTTCGGCAAACCAGCGCAACGCCGGCGCCAGACGGATGCGTTCCAGCAGGGCAACCTCGCGTCCACCCGTAATTCGCTGCAGCAATGGCCACAGCAACGACAGAATCATGCCGATGATCGACACCGTGCCCGTCGTGTCCGGAAAGATGCGCGGGAGTTTGTGCGTCAGCTTTTCAAAGACGCGATCATGCCCCAGTACGAAGCTGTGGGTGGCGGAGTCATAGAACTGGTTGCTGATCAATACGTCCAGGTTGGTGAGGTCGAAGATACAGAAGACCAAACCTGCCAGGAGCAGTGGAAATCCGATGTTGACCAGGTAGAAACGTTGCCGGGTTTCCATGGGTGCTCAGGGATCCTCGAGTTGCGCCGGCATGTCGAAACGGTCGAGTTCCTTCCATTCATCGGCATCGAGGTACCCCAACAGCGTGGGCGCTCTCTTGCCATCGTCGATGAGAAACAGCGACGAGGCGAAGGTGGGCGTGGTGGGGTTCGAATCACCCATGCTGGATTGCAGGTCCTGGATGCATTCGCTGTGCGTCACCAGAATCAGGTTATGGTGAGGCAGCTTGTGTCGAAGCACCTGGCTCAGCATCGTCCCCTTGCAGTCGAACAGCCACGCCTGCCGGAGCGGTGACTCGTCAAACATGTTTTCCGCCGTCTGCACCGCGCGTATCAGGGGGCTGCTGATGATGTCGACGTCACTGGTTCCAAGTCCCTTGAAGTCACGCCCCAGTTCCCGCACGATCGGCAGGGTGCGAGCGGTTATACCCTGTGCAGAGGACAGGCAGGGAGCATCGGAATGATCGCAACGCTCGGCATGCCGCACCAGCACCGTCACGTTGCCATTGCGCCACTGCTCGTGCAACTGGGCCTGGCGTGCAGCGCTTGCCGAGATGCTGAGCGGTGCCAGTGGGCAAGTCAGAAAAAAATAGCCACCGGTTCCCAGTGCGACCACGAGAATGGCAGCCAGTGATGCCAGGCAGTTTTTGCAATCACGTCGCAGTGTGAGGGGCATCATCAACGCCAGCAAAGGCGATGCGAAACGCCGAACGGTCATGCAGCAGCCTCGGATGATTGCCTTGTCCTTGAGCAGCCGATCAAGCAGGCCCGGGTGGATGAGCAGGCTACCCCTGCATTTGTGAAGGAGATGTCGTGAATTGCTGAAAAAACCGCCAGGCCGACGTGCTCGCTGTACCTGGGCGAGCGACGCAGGGTCTGCAACAGTCTCCCGGCAGTCACGACGAGAGCGATGGCTGCGCTCCAGGGTTGCACGGACCGTGGCTGCCGGCGTAAAAGTCTCCGCCAATGGCCGCGTGGTGCGTTTATCGATGATGCTCGAGTGAGGAAAACTGCTTGGAACAACTGACGACCATCGATCTGGCCAAGGAGTACCTGAAGTTCTCCGCAGCGCATTTCACGATTTTCTCCGCGACCGAGCGCGAGCGACTGCACGGGCACAACTTTCGCGTCGCCGCGTCGCTGACCGCTCCAGTGGGTGACAACGGGATGTGTTTCAGTTATCGCATCCTGAAAGACAAGCTCGAGAGTCTTTGTGAATCGCTCGACGAGTATGTGTTGCTGCCTGCCGATTCGCCGTACCTGCGCATCAGCGAGCGCGATGCCCACTATCGGGTCGAGTTCGCAAACGAGGAATTGCTGTTTCCGCGCAGCGACACGCTGCTGCTGCCGGTACGCAACGCAACGGTCGAGGAATACGCACGCTTCCTGCTCGAGCGCCTGCTCGAGGACCGCGAACTGATCGAGCGCCACGACATCCGCGAAGTCACGATCAAGGTGTCGTCAGGGCCAGGGCAGTGGGGATCCAGCCACTGGCGCAAGCGGTGAGGTCGATATGCAGACATTGGTGATCAGCGGCGCCAGTCGCGGTATCGGACTTGCAACGGCGCGCGAATTCGCCGCCGCGGGATGGGATGTGCTCAACATTGCTCGAAGGCCGTGCGAGCTCGACGGCGCGAGGAATGTAGCAGCGGATCTGTCCGATCCCGCCTGGATCGAGCGTCACGGAGCCGAAGTGCTGGATGCGCTCGGCAGCAGTTCGGTGGTCGCGCTGGTGCACAACGCGGCATTGCTGACGAGCGACAGCGTATCCGATGTGACGCAGGACGCGCTGCGACGTGTGTTGCAGGTGAACCTGCTGGCGTGCGTGCAGCTCGATCAGTTGCTGCTGCCGCGGATGGCGCCGGGATCCTCGATCATCTACGTCGGTTCGACGCTTGCCGAGAAGGCAGTTGCCGGAAGCTGCGCCTATGTGGTGTCCAAGCATGCGCTGGTCGGCCTGATGCGGGCGACCGCACAGGATCTGGCAGGGCGCGGCATTCACAGCACGTGCGTGTGCCCGGGGTTTACCGATACCGAAATGTTGCGCGAGCACGTCGGGACGGAACCCGAGGTATTCGAGGCGATCGCTGCCGGCAGCACCTTCGGCCGGTTGCTGCAGCCGCAGGAGATTGCGCGCGTGATCCTGTTTGCTGCGACCAATCCTTCCATCAACGGCGCTGTGATGCATGCCAGTCTGGGGCAGATCGAGCACTGAATGGATGTGGCACAAAACCAGCGGTTGTCGTCTGATACGCGCTCCGCTAGAGTCATGCTGCCTCGTCGAGGCAGATATACAACCGTACCCTTTACATCCGGAGATCCGAGCATGCGTCGCCTGTCCCTGCCGTCCCTGTCGCTTTGTCTGTGCCTGTGCGCCGCGACCGCGGCTGCAGAATGCACCCATGATCCTGCCCCGGCGACTCCGGACGGCAGCACGGCCACGCTCGAGGAAATGCAGGCCGGGCAACAGGCCATGAAGGCCTATGTGGCCAGCAGCAACGCCTATCTGGAGTGTCTGGACAAGCAAGGCGCTGCAGCAGGTGAGACCGAAACCGATGAGGCGCGCGCCGCCCGCGTCGCGAACTACAATGCAGCAGTCGATGAGCAGACGGCGGTCGCCGCCAGGTTCAACGAAGCGGTGAAGGCGTTCAAGGCGCGCAACTGAGCCTCTCCAGCGGCGCTACGCAGGGGTCCGCCGCGCTGCTGCGGGGAAGTCTGCAAGCGCCGCAGCGATCAGCGGCGCCAGCGACAACCGGCCTGCCGGGTTCGGGATCGAATCGGTGGTGAGCACTTCGCGTGCCCCGGCAGAGCGCAGATCGGCGTGGGCGTCACTGGCGAAGATGCCGTGCGCCGCGAGTATCACGGGTGCCGGCAAGCCGCTGGTTTGCAGCAGCCTGCAGGCCTCGACCAGCGTGCGTCCGGTCGAGATCATGTCGTCGAGCAGCACCGGAGTGCGGTGGCGGCGAGCAGCACGCGCAACGTGCGTTGTTCCGGGCGTGCGAGGTCGGTGAGCACTGCGAC
>DAOLKH010000076.1:0-7223 GCA_035331685.1 Pseudomonadales bacterium | reverse complement strand
ACCACTGCGCGTGAACCAGAACGGCATCTTCCTGCTTGGCCCCACGCTGATGGAATACGGTACCGCCGAGCAGAAGAAGCGCTTCCTGCCGAAGATGGCAACCGGCGAGGAGGTCTGGTGCCAGGGCTGTCCGAACCCGGCGCCGGTTCCGACATGGCGGCGATCCGCTCGCGCGCCGAGCGTCAGGGCGATCACTACGTGATCAATGGGCAGAAGACGTGGTCGACGCGCGCGGTATGGGCCGACTGGTGCTTCGGCATGTTCCGTACCGATCCTGGTTCGGAGCGCCACAACGGCCTGACGTTCATCCTCGTGCCGTTGAACCTCGAAGGCATCACGGTACGCCCGATTCCGCAGCTCGACGGTTTGCCGGGTTTTGCCGAGATCTTCTTTGACAACGTGAAGGTGCCGCTCGATTGCCGCCTCGGCGAGGAAGGCAAGGGCTGGAAGGTCGCAATGGCCACGGCGGGCTTCGAGCGCGGCCTGATGCTGCGCAGTCCGGCACGTTTCCAGCAGACGGCCGCACGCCTGGTCGATCTGTACCGGGCCAACCGCGAGAGCGCCGACCGTGATCCGATGGTGCGCGAGGCAGTGCTGCGGGCCTGGATGGACGCCGAAGCGTACTGCCTCACCACCTACCAGACCGCGTGCCGCCTGAATGCCGGTGGCAAGATCGGCGAGGAATCGAGCACCAACAAGATCTTCTGGTCCGAACTCGACCAGCGCATGCACGAGACCGCGCTGAGCATTCTCGGCGCACGTGCCGAGCTGTGGCCGCACGCTCCCGACGCGGGTACGGTCGGCAACTGGCTCGACGGCTTCCTGTTCGCGCAATCCGGCACCATCTACGCCGGCGCCAACGAGATCCAGCGCAACATCATCGCCCAGCGCATGCTCGGCATGCCACGCGCCTGAGGGAGGGGACATGGATTTCCGTTTCAGCGAAGACCAGCGACTGTTCCAGCGCACGGTGCGCGAGTTCCTGGTCGCCGAAGTCACCCCTGAACGCATACGTGCGGCGTGGGAAACCCCGACCGGGCGTTCGGACGAACTGTGGGCGCAGCTTGTGGGGCTCGGGCTGACCGGCATCACGGTTGCCGAAGAGCACGGCGGGCTCGGCATGAACGAGCTCGACTTCGTGCTGCTCGCCGAAGAGATGGGTTACGTGGCACTGCCGGAGCCGCTGATCGATACGGTGCTGGTCGGTGCGCCGCTGCTCGCACGCTGCGCCAATGCAGGGCTTGCCGCCGAGTGGCTGCCGCGCGTTGCTGCCGGCGAGGCGAAGCTTGCGATCGGCCTCGAATGTCACCCGCTGGTTGCCGATGCGCACGTGGCGGACCTGCTGTTGCTGCAGCACGGCGAAGAGATGCATGCGGTGCGGCGTGCGGATGTGACGCCTGTCGCCAACGAGAGCCTGGATCCGTCGCGGCGCCTGTTCCGGGTCGACTGGACGCCGTCGGCGCAGAGCTGCATTGCTGCGGGCGCAGCAGGACGTGCGCTGGTCGACGCTGCGTTGAACCGCGGCGCGCTCGGCGCTGCTGCCCAGTGCCTGGGATTGGCGCAGCGCATGATCGACATCTCGGTCGCGTACACGCGCGACCGCAAGCAGTTCGGGCAGGCGATCGGCACCTTCCAGGCGGTGCAGCACCTGATGGCGAACGTGGCAGTGAAGCTTGAGTACGCCAAGGCCACGGTACATCGTGCGGCGTACGACGTCGCGAACGATACGGCGCGGGCAGCGGTGTCGGTCTCGCATGCGAAGATCGCAACCAGCGAAGCCGCACTGCTGGCGGCGCGCAACGGCATCCAGGTGCACGGCGCGATGGGTTATACGTGGGAAGTCGATCTGCACATCTTCGCCAAGCGTGCGTGGTCACTCGACAACGCGTGGGGAGACCGTGCGCTGCACAAGCTGCGGGTCGCGGATTTCGTGCTTGCCGACGGTGCTGCGATCGGCGCCGGCAGCACATTCTGAACGGAGGAACATGCCATGGCCGAAGCCTACATCGTCGACGCGCTGCGTTCGCCCACCGGCAAGCGCAAGGGTTCGCTGGCCGCGGTGCACGGCGCCGATCTCGGTGCGCACGTGATCCGTGCCATCGTCGAGCGCAACGCGATTCCTGCCGAAGACTATGACGACGTGATCTTCGGCTGCGTGGACACCATCGGCGCGCTTGCCGGTGATATCGCGCGCACTGCCTGGCTGGTGGCGGGCATGCCGCTTTCCGTCCCGGGTACCACCGTCGATCGCCAGTGCGGCAGCTCGCAACAGGCGGTGCATTTCGCCGCACAGGCGGTGATGAGTGGCACGCAGGACGTGGTGCTGGCAGGCGGTGTGCAGACGATGAGCAGCATTCCGATCTCCTCGGCGATGCTGGCCGGGCAGCCGCTGGGATTCACGACGCCGTTCGCCGAAAGCATCGGCTGGCGTGCCCGCTTCGGCGATGCTCCGGTTGACCAGTTCTATGCCGCGCAGCGCATCGCCGATCACTGGGGCGTCAGTCGCGAAGCGATGGAAGTGTTCTCGAAGGAGAGCCATGATCGTGCGCTGAAGGCGATCGCCGAAGGTCGATTCGATCGCGAGGTGGTGCCGTACACGCTGCCCGACGGCTCGGTGTTCCGCATGGACGAGACCGCGCGCCTCAGCACGCTCGAGAAGATGGCGACGCTGGCACCGGTCAACCCGGTGTACCCGGGAATCACCGCTGCGGTTTCCAGTTCGACCTGCGACGCTGCGGCAGCCGTGCTGGTGGTCTCCGAGGCTGCGCTGAAGCGCTATGGCCTGCGCCCGCGTGCACGCATCCATCACCTGAGCGTGCGTGCCGACGATCCGATCTGGCACCTGACCGCGCCCATCCCGGCGACCCGCCACGCGCTGCAGCGCTCGGGGATGAAGCTCGAGGACATCGACCTGGTCGAGATCAACGAGGCCTTCGCCTCGGTGGTGATGGCTTGGCTGAAGGAGACCGGCTATCCGCACGCACGCACGAACGTGAACGGTGGCGCGATCGCGCTGGGCCACCCGCTCGGTGCGAGCGGTGCGAAGCTGATGACGACGCTGCTGCATGAACTCGAGCGCAGCGGCGGGCGCTTCGGCCTGCAGACGATGTGCGAGGGTGGCGGCCAGGCAAACGTGACGATCATCGAGCGACTGTAGGTCGGCATTCATGCCGACATGGATTTATAGGTCGGCATTCATGCCGACATGCGTGTCGGATTGAAACCCGACCCACCGAACATCTGAACCGAACGGGAGAACTGGACATGGCAGGAATCTGTGACGGACGCGTTGTGATCATCACTGGTGCCGGCGGCGGACTCGGGCGCGAGTACGCGCTGGCTTTCGCGAAGGAAGGCGCATCCGTGGTGATCAACGACATCAACCCGGAAGCCGCTGCACGTACCGTGAGCGAAATCGCCGCTGCCGGTGGCAGGGCGATTGCCAACAGCAACGACATCACGAACTACCAGGATTCGGCGCTGATCGTGAAGGCAGCGCTCGACGCCTTCGGCGATCTGCACGTGGTGGTGAACAACGCGGGCATCTGTCGTGACCGCATGTTCTTCAGCCTCAGCGAACAGGACTGGGACGACGTGATGCGCGTGCACCTGAAGGGGCACTTCTGCATCAGCAGCCACGCCTGCAACCACTGGCGCCAGCAGGCGAAGGAAGGCAAGACGGTGAGCGGGCGCATCATCAACACCAGCTCGGGCGCCGGGCTGCAGGGCGCGGTCGGGCAGTCGAACTACTCGGCGGCCAAGGGTGGCATCGCGTCGCTGACGCTGGTGCAGGCGGCCGAACTGCGCCGCTACAACGTTACCGCAAACGCGCTTGCGCCGTCGGCGCGTACCGGCATGACCGAAAACGTGTTTGCGGACATGATGAAGAAGCCGACCGACGGCAGCTTCGACCGCTATGACGCGGCCAATGTTGCACCGCTGGTCGTGTGGCTTGGCAGTGAACGGTCGGGCCACGTCACCGGCCGTGTGTTCGAGGTCGAGGGCGGCCGCATCGCGATCTGCGACGGCTGGCGCAGCACCACGGGAGTGGACAGGCAGGCACGCTGGGAGCCGGCCGAGATCACGCAGGCGATGGCCGAACTGCTCGCGAAGGAAGTGCCGGCACAGAAGGTGTTCGGCACCTGAGCGTGACCGGTCACGACGGCATTCATCACGGGTGACACACGAGGGCTCAGATGGAATTCGCCTTCACCGAAGAACAGCAGATGATCCGCGAGACTGCAGAGCAGTTCCTCACGGATCATTGCGATTCCGCTGCCGTGCGTCGTGCGATGGCCACCGAGGCCGGTTTCGACCCCGAGCTGTGGCAGAGGATCGCCGGCGAGATGTGCTGGACCGCGATCCATGTTCCGGAAGCCTGCGGCGGCCTCGGGCTCGGCTACGTCGAGGTGGTCGCGTTGATGGAGCAGATGGGGCGCCGTCTGCTCTGTGCGCCGTATTTTTCCTCGGTCTGTCTGGGTGCCAATGCGCTGCTGGTGGCGGCTGGCAGCGAGCAGCAGCAACGCTGGCTGCCGGCGATTGCCGACGGATCGTGCCGCACCACGCTTGCGTGGTGCGACGCGTCGGGGCGCTGGGACGCCAGCGGTGTATCGGCCACCTTCGTGCGTGATGGCGATGGCTATGTGCTCGACGGCGAGTACCGCTACGTCGTCGACGGCCATGGTGCCGATCTGCTGATCGTTGCTGCTCGCGCACCCGGCAGCGGCGGCGCGCAGGGCATCGCGCTGTTTGCCGTACCGGCGGATGCGACGGGCGTAGAGCGCAGTCTGCTGCCGACGCTGGACCAGACACGCAAGCTGGCGGCAATTCGTCTCGGACGGGTGCGGGTGCCGGCCACGGCGCTGCTCGACGTCGCCGGTGAGGACGCCGGTGCCGCGCTGGCGAAAATCCTGGCACTGGCGACCATCGCGCTTGCCGCCGAGCAGGCCGGTGGCGCGCAACAGATCCTCGATATCGCGGTCGCGTACACGAAGGAGCGCCAGCAGTTTGGTCGCACGATCGCGAGTTTCCAGGCGATCAAGCACAAGGCGGCCGACATGATGCTGAAGGCCGAAGCCGCGCGCTCGGCCGTCTACTACGCCGGCTGCGTGGCGAACGAGGCGCTTGCCGACAGCGCCCGTGACGCCGAACTGCTGGCGGCTGCCAGCCTGGCCAAGGCGTATTGCAGTGAAACGTATTTCTTCAACGCAGGCACCGCGATGCAGTTGCACGGTGGCGTGGGCTTCACCTGGGAGTACGACGTACACCTGTACTTCAAGCGTGCGCGTGCCAGCGAGAGTTTTCTCGGCGATGCGGCTGAACACCGTGAACGCATTGCAGTGGAGTTGGGACTATGAGGCTCAGTTTCAGCGAGGAGGACGAGCGCTTTCGCGCCGAGGTGGCCGACTGGCTGCAAGCCAACCTGTGCGGTGAGTTCGAGCAGATCCGTTTTCGCGGTGGCCCGGGCGATGAGCACATGTTTCCGCACGAGCGCAAGCGCTGGGAGCAGCGCCTGGCCGAGGGCGGCTGGACATGCATCGGCTGGCCGCGCGAGTACGGCGGGCGTGGTGCATCGATCGAGCAGCAGGTGATCTTCCACGAGGAATACGCACGCGCGGGTGGTCCGGGTCGTGTGGGGCATATCGGCGAAGGGCTGGCGGGGCCCACGATCATCGCATTCGGCAACGACGACCAGAAGGCGCGTCTGCTGCCGGGGATCCGCAACGGCACCGAGCTGTGGTGCCAGGGTTACTCCGAACCCGGCGCGGGCTCCGATCTGGCGAACGTGAAGACGCGTGCGCGCTTCGAGAATGGACGCTGGCTGCTGAACGGGCAGAAGGTCTGGACTTCGCTTGCGCACGAGTCGCAGTGGTGCTTCGTGATCGCACGCACCGATCCGGACTCGGTCGCGCACGCCGGTCTGGGCTTCTTCCTGGTCAGGATGGAGCAGCCGGGTGTGACGGTGCGCCCGATCGAGCAGATCACCGGAACCTCGGAATTCAACGAGGTGTTCTTCGACGACGCCGTCTGCGAGGCGGGCGATATGCTCGGCAAGCCCGGTGATGGCTGGAAGATCGGCATGGCGCTGCTCGGTTTCGAGCGTGGCGTGTCGACGCTGGGGCAGCAGATGCTGTTCCAGAACGAACTCGACGAGCTGATCCGCATCGCCGGCAGCAACGGGCGCGGCAAGGATCCGGTGATTCGCCAGCGCATCGCCGACGCGTGGATCGGGCTGCGCATCATGCGCTACAACGCGATGCGCATGCTCTCGGGGGCGCAGGACGGGTCGCTGTCGCGCGAGGCAACCGCATACAAGCTGTACTGGGCGGTGTGGCACCGCAATCTCGGCAAGCTCGCGATGGACGTGCTGGGTCCAGAGGCCGAAGTGATCGCCGGCGCTCCGTACGAGCTGACGAGGCTGCAGTCGCTGTTCCTGTTCACGCGTTCGGACACGATCTACGGCGGCACCAACCAGATCCAGCGCAACATCATCGCGGAGCGTGCGCTCGGCATGCCCAAGGAGCCGCGGCCTGCGCGCTGAGGCGATCACGGCAGTCGCTGCACCACGACTTCCGCATGTCCGCTGCGCGGTGAACGGAGGAATGGCGATGAAAACCGTGACGATGCTGGCATGCGTGCTGGGTCTGCTGCTGGGATCGAGTGTGGTGGACCGGCAGGTGCGCGCCGACGACGCTGCGCGCACAAACGCCGGGCCGCAGCTGGAGCAGCGCATCGACGAGGCGTTCATCGAGCTCTTTCCGCTCTACGAAATGGGACGCGCACGCTTCAATTCAGTGGGCAACCCGCTGAATCCCTACAGGCACACACCGAACGGCACGCCGGTGCACTGGCGCACCCTGGTCGACCATACGGCGCGCATGACCACCACCCCGAACAACGACACGCTGTACTCGGCAGCGTGGCTCGACCTGCACTCGACGCCGGTGCGTGTGCACGTGCCCGCGATCGGGCACGGACGTTACTGGTCGATCGCGTTGCTCGATGCCTACACCAACGACATCGTGGTTCTGGGGCGTCGCAACGACGGTGACGGTCCGGTGGACGTGGTCGTGGTCGGGCCGGACTGGCAGGGTGATCTGCCCGGCGAACGCCTGATCCGCCAGGAAGAGGACGGCACGGCCATCTACTTCCTGCTGCGGGGCTCCGTGCGCATCGAGGTGAACGGGCGCGTCGTGGCCGCGCGGGCGGCCAACGAGACCGTC